>CP107216.1:300000-555000 GCA_025757645.1 Clostridiales bacterium | reverse complement strand
TTGCTAATATACCACCCAAATCGACGCCTGTCAACAACTTTTTTCACTTTTTCGTAAAAAAGTTTTTACCCTTTTTTCTGGCACAAAATATTGTGGTTTTTTCCGGTTATACTACGCAATATGCAAACCAACTTCTTTCACCGCGGCGCCGATGATGGGCCGCATCCGCGCCCGCAGCCGCAGTATGACGTGCCGGCCACGGCGGGCGAGCTGAAAAAAATATTTTCCGACTGCGATGATTTTGAGGCGCGCGCTGTGCGCATTGGCCTCGAGAGCCGCCTGACGGTGACTGTCTGCTGGCTTGACGGTATGGTCTCGGCGGGCGACGTGTCCACGGACGTGCTGCGGCCGCTGACGGAGGGCGGCCGTCTGGCGGACATCGCCTCTACGCGCGAGGCCGTGCGCCGGATCGAGCAGGGCGCGGTCTACAGCTGCTCGACGCGCACGCGCACGGAGATGGACGACGTCGTCTCGGATCTGACCAATGGCTCGGTCGCGCTCGTGTTCGACGCGCAGCGCAGGGCCGTCACGTTCGAGGTGCGCACGGCGAACGTGCGCGCGGTGTCGGAGCCGACGATCGAGAAATCCGTCAGCGGATCGAAGGACGCCTTCGTCGAGACACTGCGCATCAACACCTCGCTCGTGCGGCGCAAGCTGCACACCCCGGCGCTGAAGCTGCAGCAGACGGTCGTCGGCCGGCAGTCGGAGACGACGGTGGCGGTGCTGTATGTGGACGGCATCGCCGACCCCGCGCGCGTGCAGCGCATCCTTGACAAGCTCGACACCATCGACGAGCAGGCGCTGCTCGGCCGCGGCGACCTGGAGCCGTACCTGACGCAGCGGCCGCGGGCGCTGCTGCCGCAGCTGGGCCAGACGGAGCGCCCGGACAAGTTCGCCGGTGAGCTGCTCGACGGCTGCGTGGGCCTGCTGGTGGACGGGCTGCCGATGGGCTACCTGCTGCCGACGACATTCCGGCTGCTGATGCATGCGCCGGAGGACGAATCGCACCACTATCTGCTGGCCTCGGCGCTGATCGTGCTGCGGTACTTCGCGCTGGCGATCTCGCTGACATTCCCAGCACTGTACGTGGCCGTGGCGATGTACCACCAGGAGATGATCCCGGCGAAGCTGCTGCTGTCGGTCATCCAGGCCAAGCAGCAGGTGCCGTTTTCCGTGCCGACGATCATTTTGTTCATGCTCATCGCCTTCGAGCTGCTGCAGGAGGCCGGGCTGCGGCTGCCGAACTCGATCGGCCAGACGGTGTCGATCATCGGGGCGCTGCTCGTGGGCCAGTCGGCCGTGGACGCGAAGGTGGTCAGCCCGGTGGCGATCATCGTGGTGGCGCTCGCGGGCATCGCGGGCTACACGCTGCCGAACCAGGAGCTGAGCAACGCCGTGCGTCTGCTGCGGCTGGGCCTGGTGCTGGCGGCGGCGCTGGCGGGATTGTTCGGTATTCTGGCGGCGCTGGGGCTCGTGATCTGGTATCTGTGCACGATCGACAGCGACGGCGTGGCGTATATGGCCCCATTCGTGGACAGCGAACGGCCGACGATCTTCCGCACGCTGCTGCGCCGGCCGCAGCCGGATGAAAAATTCCGCCCGCCGGAATACGACAGCCCAAACCGCCGGCGGCAAAGATAGGGCACACCATATAATATAAGGAGGGATGGTCCATGCGGCACAGACGGGCACTGGCGCTGCTGCTGGCAGCGGGCATGCTGTGCAGCGGGTGCAGCACCGGCGCGATCTCGAGCAATTACCGCCCGGTCGAGGATCTGGCGCTGATCCAGACGATCGGCGTAGACCGCGCGCCGGAGGGCGTGTGCCTGAGTGCGGCGACGGGCAAGGCGTGCGAGAACGAGGCGCCGAAGCGCATGACGCAGTCCGGCGTGTCGATGCTCGCGGCGCTCGACCAGCTGCAGGACCGCACGCCGAGCGCCGAGCTGTTTTACGCACAGACGAGCTATCTGCTCCTCGGCGAGGAGGCGGCCGCCGCGGGCGGGCTCGCGCCGCTGCTGGACTTCATCGCGCGCGACCCGGACATGCGCCTGAGCGCGCCGCTGTTCATCGTGCGCGGCGGCACGGCGCAGCAGGCGGTCATGGAGACGGGCGACGACAAGGCCGACGTGACGGAAGCGCTCGCGGCGCTGGAAAAGGACATCGCGCTCGACGGCACGAGCCATGCCTGCTCCTGCACGGACATCGCCCGCGCGCTCGCGGGCAGCGGCTGCGCCGTGGTGGGCGCTGTGACGTGCGTGCGCACGCCGGAGGACGAGGGCGGCAAGCTGGCGCTCGCCCCGGCGGGATACGCGATCTTCCGCGACGGGGACTACGTCGGCAGCATCGAGCCAGAGACGGCGCGCGGGGCCAGCATGCTCCTCGGCGTAGCCGGGCACGGCGATCTCGCCGTCACCGACAGCGACGGCAGCACCGTCATGCTCACGCTCGGCACGTGCAAGACGCGCTTTCGCCCGGTATGGAGCAGCGACGGCGCGCTCGCGCGCGTGGACGTGACGCTGAAGCTGCGCGCGAGTATCGCCGAGCTGCGCGTGCCGCGCCGGATCACGGCGCAGGCCTATCAGGACGAGCTCAACGCGGCGCTCGCCGCCCTCGTGACCGGCTGGGCGGAGGACGTGATCGCCGTATCACAGGCGCTGGGTGCGGACTTTCTCGGCGTGGGGCAGGCGCTCGCCATCGGCGGCGGGCGCAGATGGGCCGCCATCCGCGACGACTGGCCGGCCGTCTGGCAGGCCGTGCCGGTGCGCGTGACGGTCAGCGCCGACGTGGGCCGGACATTCGACCTGCGCGACGGCATCGACACATCGGGAGGCGGAACATGACGGGACTTCAACTCACGCGGCGGCAGTACTACGCGCTGTGCACGATGGTGCTGCTCTCGCCGCTGCTGCATCTCGTGCCGCGCAAGACGACCGCGGAGGCCGGCTGCGGCGGATGGCTGTGCGCGCTGGCGGCGCTGGTGCCGCTGCTGCTGTTCGCGTGGATGCTCGAGGGCATTCTGCATCGCGGGCGGCCGGGTGAGGGCATCGGCGAGATCACGCTGCGCGCGCTCGGGCCGGTCGCGGGGCGCGTGCTGCTGGGCGTCTACGCGCTGTGGTTTCTGCTCTACAGTGCGTTTGCGCTGCGCATCGGGGCCGAGCGGTTCATCGAGGCGGTGTTCCCGCTGAGCCGGCCGTGGCCGTTCGTGGTGACGATCCTGACCATGGCGGTCTGCGGCGCGCTCGGGAGCACCAAGGCGCTCTTTCGCGCCTCAGAGATCTTTCTGCCGCTGCTGATGCTCGTGCTGGCGCTGGTGCTGGTGTTTGCGGCGCCGGGGCTGAACGTGAACAATCTGCTGCCCGTGACGGCGCAGGATCTCCCCGGCGTGGCGCGCAGCGGGCTGACGGTGTTCGGCATCGGGGCGGCGGTGCTGTTTTTCGGTGCGTTCACCGGCGGGCACACGCCGGCCGCACCCGGCCGGGGGCGCGCGGCCGGGTGGTGGTGCGTGCGCATGTGCGTGCTCGTGACGCTGCTGAGCGCGTTCGCGATCGGCATTCTCGGCGCGGAGCTGACGGCAAAGCTCACCCACCCGTTTTTCACCATGCTGCGCAATGTGAGCCTGTTTCACGCGGTCGAGCGCTTCGGCGCGCTCGTGATCGGGCTGTGGGTGCTGCCGGACTTTGTGCTCGTGTCAATGCTGCTGACGCTGGCGGTCAACTGCCTGCGTGCGGCGTGCTCACGCGACGGGCGGCTGTTCGCGCAGAAGAACCCGCCCGCGCTCGTGCTCCTGTGCGCGGCAGCAGCCGGGGCAGGAGCGCTGTTTCTGGCGCAGAACGCATTCGAGACCGACGCGCTGCAGACGAACGTCGTGCCGGTCGTGAACATCGTCCTGCTGGGCGTCGGCACGGTCGGGATGTATCTGATCGGCCGCGCGCGCGGAAAGATCTAAGCGCAAAACCGCCCTGCCGGAGGCCCGGCAGGGCGGTTTCTGTCTATGTGCGATCTCCGCTCACGGAGCGAGCCGGTCGCGCCAGCGGGCGGTGAGCCGCTCGAGCTCCTCGGCAAAGGCGCTCAGGCCCTTGTTCGGGCAGCCGGCGCAGCGGCGCACGAGGGCCGTGAGCTCGCCGAGCGCGCGCTGCAGCCGCGCGTAGGCCGGGCTCTCGCGGCGCTTTCCGGCCGCGGCAGCCTGGCGCGTCTCGTCGCGGCGGATGGGCCGCGGCGGAGCAACATAGGTATACGCGCCGGCAGCGAGGTCAAATTCGCTGCCGCTGTAGGGTGCGTCCGCGTCGTAGCCGTACTCGTCGCGCAGGCAGGCGGCGAACGCCGTGCACGCATCGTCATCGCCGTGGTTGACGAATACGTGCGCAGGCTTTTGCTCCATGGCATTGATCCAGCCCAGCAGCCCCTGCTTATCCGCGTGGCCGCTCACACCGGGCAGGACGGTGATCTCGGCGTGCACGGCGATCTCGTCGCCGAAGATCTTCACACTCTCGGCGCCGTCGTGCAGCTTGCGGCCGAGCGTGCCGACTGCCTGATAGCCCACGAACAGCACCGTGCACTCCGGCCGCCAGAGGTTATACTTCAGATGGTGGCGGATGCGGCCGGCATCGCACATGCCGCTCGAGGAGAGGATGACCTTCGGCGTCTTGTCGGTGTTGAGCGCCATGGAGTCTTCCTTCGTGACGGCGGTGTGCAGGTCGTCAAAATACAGCGGGTTGATGCCGCTGCGGATGAGCGCGCAGGCCTCGTCGTCGAGAAAGCTCGTGTCCGTCTGCAAAAAGACGCGCGTGGCCTCGTTGGCGAGCGGGCTGTCCACATACACGGGGAAGTGCGGGTGGCCGTGCACCATGCCGGCGTCCTTGATCTGGCGGATGAAATACAGCAGCTCCTGCGTGCGGCCGACGGCGAACGACGGGATGACGACATTGCCGCCGCGGTCGAGCGTGCGCTGGATGCAGTCCGCGAGCGCGGTCAGATAGTCCACGCGCGGGCCGTGGCTGCGGTCACCGTAAGTCGACTCGATGAGCACGTAGTCCGCGCCCGAGACGGTCTGCGGATCGCGGATGATGGGCTGGTCGGTGTTGCCGATATCGCCGGAAAAGACGATCTTCTTTTCCGTGCCGCCCTCGGTGAGCCACGCCTCGATGCACGCGCTGCCAAGCAGGTGGCCGACATCCGTGAAGCGGATAATGATGTTCTCGCCGACCTGGATGCGCTTGCCGTAGCCGCACGGGCGCAGCAGGCGCAGCACGCCCTCCACATCCTCGAGCGTATACAGCGGCTCGGGCGCCGGCTGGCCGGCGCGGGCGGCCTTGCGCCCCTTCCACTCGGCCTCGGACATCTGAATGTGCGCCGCGTCGCGCAGCATGATACCGCACAGGTCGCACGTTGCCTCCGTGGCGTAGACCGTGCCGCGAAAGCCCTGCTTATACAGCAGCGGCAGGTGGCCGGTGTGATCCATGTGCGCGTGCGTGACGAGCACGAACTCGATCTGTGCCGCCGGGACGGGAATGGCGATATTCTCGAACAGATCGCGCCCCTGCTCCATGCCGCAGTCGATCAGGCCGTAGTGCCCGCCGATCTCGAGCAGGGTGCAGCTGCCGGTCACCTCGTGGTCGGCGCGGATAAATGTCAGCTTCATGTGCTCGCTCCCTTCCGGTTTTCTTTCCCTGATTTTAACACAAGCGCACGCCGAGCGCAACCGCGGCGCGAAAAGTTCACAAATAACGCTTTTACCCCGGCGGGACATTGGTCCCCCCGGGGTAAAAAGCATGGGTCATTCGCTTCCGAGCTGCAGCAGCGCCTCGCGGTACTGCACCGTGACCCTGTCGCTCCAGCCGCACCAGTAGTCGATCGCCTCGGATGCGTGCCCGCTTGTCAGCCCGTCGAGCACCGTGCGGTAAGTCTTGCACAGCTCCTGCGTATCCAGCGTGTACGCCACGATGTAATACGTCACGTGCGCAAGCTCGCGCGACGAGCGCAGCAGGACGCGGAAGATCATGTTGTCCGACTCGGCAAACATGCACACCAGAAACTGATTGACCAGATCCAGAAATTTCGGATTATCCTTCTCTCCGTCCGGCGCGTAGGCGATGGCCTCCATCCGCTCGAGCAGCCCGTACAGGTGCCGCATCTGCTCCGTTTTGGGGTTGCGGCCCGTCCAGCGGAACCAGCCGAGCGCGACCATTTCGCGCAGCTCCAGAAACGCATCCACCAGCTCCGGCTGCGGTTTGCCGCCGTGCGTCATGATGGCGGCCAGCGTCTCCAGGTTCGCCTGCTCCCAGTAAGGCGCGACATAGGTCGCGTGCCGGGGCACGACCTTCAGAAAGCCCAGGCGCTCCAGCTCCTGCAGGCCAAGATGCACGTTCGTCTTGCGCAGGCCGTACTGCTCGGCCAGCTCACTCTCCGTCGGCAGCCGGTCGCCCGGATTGCGCCGCCCGCTGAGGATCTCTTTGAGCATGCAGTCAAGAAACCGCTCCCGTTCCGACCGGTTTTCCGTTTCCTTTTCTTTTGCCATATTCTTTTTCCCCCCGAAAAAACCTCCTGTAGATGCTACGCATTGTATTGCATTTTCTTCCCGGTGTAAAGAGAAAATAGCAAATTTTTTAAGATTTTTCCACCGCTGTACATAAAACGGGACTCTCCGGTGGCGGAGAGTCCCGTTTCCCTTTGAAATGCCTAGATTTTTAACAATCACGGGCAGGCCGCAAAGCCGATGGCCAGCAGCGTCTGCGCAAGGATGTACGTGCACATGACAACAAAGTTCTGCTGCGTGGGCTCAGCCTTCTTGACGAAGAGCATGTCGCACAGCACACCGTCGGACGCGAGGAAGAACGTCGCGCCGAAAAACGCCACGAGCTTGCCCCACCAGAACGCCGTCAGCAGCGGCAGGATCAGGCTCACGCTCAGCACGCAGAGCATGAGCATATACGCCAGCGCCAGCGGACGCAGCGCGCGCGGGATGCTCCTGCGGCTGTTGGCGTACACGAACGCGGCACCGGCGGCATAGATCACGCAGACCACGACGATCCAGATCCAGCTGACGCGGATGACATAGTGCGTGTAGATAAAGATCAGGTAGCACACGTGGCCCAGGAAGAACGACGACGTGCCGAGCGCAAAGAACTTCTTCTTGAGCGGCCAGAGCAAAAACAGATCGCCCAGGCAGCCAAACAGCAGGCCGGCGACCACCCAAAGCGACGGCTGGCGGGCAAAGGCGAGGTAGCTCAGCGCAACGACCGGCATCAGCGCGACCTTCGTCGGCTTGCGCAGGTCGTCATCGCCGCGCCAGCAGCTGACGAGGTGCACAATGGCGAGCACCGCCAGGGACACCGGGAACACCCATTTTAATACGATCATCTTATCCCATCCTATCTCCAATCAGAATGTGTTCGGAATCCGCGCAAGTTTACATCTCGTTCATTGACACGGTATTCCGATGCAATTATAATAGATTTGGAAGTTTATCGTCAATGATTATTGGCAATATTTTAATATTTAATATGCTTGAAGGTGCCCGTTCATGCTCTATTATCTGCTGCTCATTCCCGCTGTGCTCAGCACCGCGTGGATTTATTTTTTGTCCCCCGCGCTGAGCTACTGGTGGCTGCTGCCGATCCTGATTGCCTGCTTCGTGGCAGCGAATCTTGTGTACGTGCTGCTGATGTTTGTCTGCACGTGGTTCGCCGGACCGAACAAAATGTACACGCACATCAGCCCGTTTTATCACGCGCTGACGATGGCGCTCGACGGCTGGATTCTTGCGCTCTGCCGCGTGAAGATCCACGTCACGGGGCTCGAAAAAGTGCCGACGGACACAGAATATCTGTTCGTGAGCAACCATCGCTCGAACTTTGACCCCATGGTGCAGTGGTGGGTGCTGCGGCGCTGGCGGCTGGCGTTCGTGTCCAAGCCGTCGAACATGCGCAAGTTCGTCATCGGCCCGTTCGTGCGCCGGTGCTGCTTTCTGCCGATCGACCGCGAGAACGCGCGCAACGCTCTGACCACGATCAACGCCGCGGCCGACCTCATCCGCGCGCATGAGTGCTCGTTCGCCATCTATCCCGAGGGCACGCGCAGCAAAAGCGGCGAGCTGCTGCCCTGGCACGCCGGCTCGCTCAAGATCGCGCAGAAGGCCAATGTCCCCATCGTCGTTGCGACCATCGAGGGCACGGAGCGCATCGCGCACAACGTCCCCTGGCGGCGCACGCACGTGTATCTCAGCATCCGCGAGGTCATCCCGGCCGAAACGGTCAAGGCCACAAAAACGAACGCCCTCACCGAAGGCATCCGCAGCAAAATGATCGCCGAGCTGGGCAAATAATTCCGGGATCACAGGCAAGATCCTCGTCCGCACATCTGCGGGCGAGGATCTTTTTGCCCACGTTCGAGAAACGGACGCCGTTTCGGCACGCGCCTGCCTCCCGCGCTGTGACGCACGGCGGACGAACGCATGGCAGGGCACGAAAAGCGCCCGGAGCGATCGCTCCGGGCGCTTTATGACGTTTATGCTCGGTTCAGTGGCTGTCAGCCATGCGGTAGCCGACGCCGACCTCCGTGAAGATATACTGCGGTTCGACCGGGTTCGGCTCGATCTTGCGGCGGATGTTCGCCATGTGCACGCGCAGGAGCTTGTTGTCGCCGCCGACGCCGGGCCCCCAGAGCTCCTTCATCATGGACTTATAGGTGAGCACCTGCCCGGCGTGCCGGCCGAGCAGCGCCACGATCTTGTACTCGTTCGGCGTCAGGTGCGTGTCCTCGCCGGCGAGAAAAACGCGGTGCTTATTGTAGTCGATGCACAGGTCGCCGACGTGGTACTCCCCCGTCATGGCCAGGCCATCGCTCGTGCCGTCGGTGCGCGTGTGGCGCAGCGCCGTGCGGATGCGCGCGAGCAGCTCCACCGTGCCGAAGGGCTTGGTCAGGTAGTCATCCGCGCCCATGTCGAGCGCAGACGCCTTGTCGATCTCCGCGCTGCGGGCCGAGATGATGATGATCGGCATCCGGCTCCAGGCGCGCACGGAGCGGATGATCTCGCTGCCGTCCATATCCGGCAGGCCGAGATCCAGCAGCAGCAGATCCGGGCAGTGCGAGGCGATCATCTCCAGCGCGGTCTTGCCGTCGGGCGCGAGCAGCGTGTCATACTCATGGGAGCGCAGCGCCGCCTGCAGATATTTGCTGATGCCGGGGTCGTCCTCAACGATGATGATTTTATCACGGATCATGTGTTCGATTCCTCCTCCGCCGGCAGCCAGAAGCGGAACTCCGCGCCGCCGTCGATCTTGTTTCTTGCATAAATCTCGCCGCCGTGCGCGCGCACGATCGCGCGGCAGACGCTCAGGCCGATGCCCATGTGGCGGCTGCGGTCGGACGCCTCCACGGCGCCGAGCGGCAGATAGCCGTCAAAGAGTACACCGAGCAGCTGCGGCGGGATACCGTCGCCGTTGTCGGCCACGGTCAGCCAGACGCGGCGGCCCTCGGCACGGATCTCGATGAAGACCTCCGTTGCCGACGGGCTGTGCTTGGCGACATTCTCCAACAGGTTGAGCAGCACCTGCTCGATGAGCGTGGCGTCCATCGGCGCGAGCAGGATCTCTTCCGGCTTTGAGACCGTGATGGGAATGTCGGTATCGCAATTTTTGCGAAAGCGCCGGATCGCGCTGCCGACGATCTCCTCGACGACCTCGTCCGATTTCTCGATCACGACGCCCTCGTCGCAAAAGCGCGTGACGGACAGGATGTTCTCCGACAGGTGCAGCAGCCACTGCGCGTTCTGGTGGATCTCCTCGACCATGCCGCGGCCCTCGTCCGTGAGCGTCTCGCTTTCCTCCACGGTCGCGCTCAGGCCCATGATGGCCGTCAGCGGCGTGCGGATATCGTGCGACACGCTGCGCAGGAGATTGGCGCGCATACGGTCTCTTTCCGCCTCGTAACGCAGCTGCTCCTGCCGCTTGATCTGCGTCGTGAGCGTGCTCACGAGAACGCTCACGACCAGCATAACCGCGAACGTCAGCGGATAGCCGTCGATCGTCAGGTTGAATTCGTGAAACGGGTATGTAAACAGGTAGTTCACGCTCACCACGCCGACGGCCGACGCCAGAATGCCGGGCCAATACCCGGTGGTGAAGCGCGAGACGAGCACCACAGCCAGAATGAACACGGATGTGGCAAACGGGTTATTATCGTCATAGCAGACGGACAGCAGCTCGCACACAGCAACGGCGCAGCCCATGATAAAAAGGAACATGACCGTATCACGCAGCCACTGCGGCATGCGCTTCCATACTTTCTGCATAAGCATCCCTCTTTCCGGACAGCCGTCTTGGCTCCACTGTCAGCATAGCACATTGTCCGCGCGAACGCGACGGTCTTTGCAGCCTCAGGCGCATTCTTTTCCGCCTTCTTAACGGCTGCGCAGCGTTTGGGCCGCTGTTTTCCGGAAACTTAGCGCATAGATTCCTTATAATGAAGTATCTTCACAGATCCCGTCCGAAACACGGACAGGACATTGGGGGAAAGGAGGCAGTCACATGATCTTTGCAGCAGTTGGCGGCGGTATGATCATTGCCTGCGGCGCGTTTGTGTGGTTCATCCTCAAGCGCTGATGCGCGCTACCGCGTCGAGGGAGAAAAAACGGAATATGTGATCCATCACAGCAAAGGCCAGTCGGAAGCAGTTTCCGGCTGGCCTTCGCCTGTTCTTCGGATTTAACGCACGATCGCCTTCGTGCACAGCCAGTCGCACCAGTCCAGGTCGTACTTGGCGTAGACATGGGTGCTGTCGCCGCTGGCATCGGCACGCAGGTTGCCGTTTTCGTCGTCGAAGAGCTCGTTGATGTCGATGTAGAAGATCGTCTTGCCGTCGGCGAGCGCGGCGAGCTTTTCGTTGAGCTTGTCAATGCGGGGGTTGTTGAACGTCGCGTCCGTGCTCGAGCGCGAGGGGCCGACGTGCAGGTTCGCCTCGACGAAAATAATGGCGTCCGGCTGCGCGGCGCGCACGGTGTCGATGAGCGAGGAGAACTTGGCCGTGATGTCGTCCAGATCGTTGCCGAGCTCGTTGATGCCGAGCATGATGTAGACCTTGCCGAACGTTTTCTGGCTCAGCAGCTGCGGCAGCGTGACCGTGCCGACGTTTTTCACGGCAATGGCCTTGGTCTGCGCAACGTAGACGTTCAGGCCGACGTCGGCGAAATACGTCGCGTTTTTCAGGCTGCCGTATTCGGCAATACCAACGGTGCGCGAGTCGCCGATGAAGAGCGCATCGTCAAAATACGAGGTGTCCACCGTCGTGAACTGCAGCGGCGTCGGCTCGGGCGTGGGCGTCGGCTCGGCGGTCTCTTCCGGCGCCGCAGTGACGGATGCGGCCGGCTGCTTGCCGACACTGCTGCGGTCGATCAGGCCGCGGATGAGAAACGGTGCCGCCGCGAGCGCGGCCACCAGCAGCAGGATGAGAAAATATTGCGGTTTGATGCGTTTCATACGTCAGCGCTCCTTAAAATCGGAAGTACATAAAGGGATCGTTCATGCCCTTGCTCAGGCAGAACAGGCACAGCCAGAACAGCACGGCCAGAATGACTGCCCCGGCCCACGTGCCCTTGAGCCGGCGGTACAGATAAGCCGGCAGCGACGTCGAGCACACGAGGCCCAGCACGAGGAACACCCCGTAGGTCTTGCCGTACTTGAGAAAATCGAGCGGGTAAGCCGCCGCCGTGTGCGAAAACAGCGGCAGCAGGCGGCCGAAGTACGCGCCGAGCTGCCCGAGATCCGACACGGAAAACACCGCCCACGACAGCGGGATGAGCACGAGCATGTACAGATGCCCGAGCACCGGCCAGCGGTCAAGGTATTTTTTGAGCCAGAGCTTTTCGACCGTGAGGATTCCAAACAGGCCCAGACCCCAGAGCAGGAAGTTCAGGTGCGCGCCGTGCCAGAGCCCGGTCGCCAGCCAGACGACCAGGAGGTTGAAGATCATGCGCCCGCGGCTGCAGCGGCTGCCGCCGAGCGGGAAATACAGATAATTGCGGAACCATGTGCCCAGCGTGATGTGCCACCGGCGCCAGAACTCCGTCATGCTCAGCGCGAGGTACGGGCAGCGGAAGTTTTCCGGCAGGTGGAAGCCGAGCATCCGGCCGATGCCGATGGCCATGAGCGAGTAGCCCCAGAAGTCGAAATAGAGCTGGAACGAATACGCGAACGCAGCCATCCACGCCAGCGGCGTCGAGAGGCTCTCAAAGCCGATCGTGGTCACATCGCTCCAGAGGCCGCCGAGCTGGTTGGCGAGCAGGATCTTGAACGCCATGCCGAACACGAACAGCTTCAGCCCATCGACCGCCTGCCGCAGCGACACATCGCGTGCGCCGAACTCCGGCTGCAGCTGCGCATAGCTCGCGATCGGGCCGGAGACGAGCTTCGGGAACATGGTCAGGTACGTGCCGAATGTGAGCAGCGAGCGCTCCGGCGCGACCGTGCCGCGGTAGACGTCGATGAGATAGCCGCCGGCCGAAAACGTGTAAAAGCTGATGCCGACCGGCAGCGCCCAGCCCAGCAGCGGCACGGCCGCCTTGCCGCCGGACACCCAGCCGAGCACACCGTTGACGCCGGTGAGCAGGAAGTTGAGATATTTAAATAGGAACAGCCACAGGAAATTGTAGCACAGTCCGACGATGAGCCACAGCTTTGCGCGCGGCTTGTCGCGCGTGATGGCAAGGCCCAGCCCGTAGTTGACCAGCACAGATGCGGCCAGCAGCGCAAAGTACGCCCACTGACCGTCCAGTCCGATGATATAAAACACACAGCTCCCCACCAGCAGCACGGCATTGCGCGCGCCGGCCGGGCGCGACGGTGTCAGATAATACACCAGCAGAAACGCCGGAAAGAAGCAAAACAAAAACGACAGGCTGCTGAAAACCACGGACCCTATCCTCCTGAACCCTCGACAAACCCGCAAAAGCAAAAAAATTCGTATGAAAAGGTTAACATAAATTTCGGCGTTTGTGTGCGGTTTCCGACAAAAAAACTGCACAAACTTTCTGCCCGTTATTTGGTGGTTTTCGTGGGTGCTGCTGCACGGGCGGAAATGCGCGGCAGAAAACGGAAGGAAAAGAAACATCTCCGGCGCCTGTGCGTTCAGGCGCCGGAGATTTTTTCTCAATATCCGATCGGTCGGGATGTCCGCGCGTCAGCTCAGGAGCACCTCGTCGGACTCGACCTGCGCGCCCGCCACCTCGGCGAACTTTTCGAGCAGGTCCTGCTTCGTGAGCTTCTTTTTCTCCTCACCCTCAATATCGAGGATGATGTGGCCCTCGTTCATCATGATGAGGCGGTTGCCGTGAACGATGGCGTCCTTCATGTTGTGGGTGATCATCATGGCGGTGAGCTGGTTTTCGCGCACGATGCGGTCCGACAGCTCGAGCACCTTGGCCGCCGTCGCGGGGTCGAGCGCCGCGGTGTGCTCGTCGAGCAGGAGCAGCTTCGGCTTTTGCAGGGAGGCCATGAGCAGCGTCAGCGCCTGGCGCTGGCCGCCGGAGAGCAGGCCGACCTTCGCCGTCATGCGGTCCTCAAGGCCGAGGCCAAAGCTCTTGAGCTTCTCATGATATTCCTCGCGCTCCGCCTTCGTGACGCCCCAGCGCAGCGTGCGCTTCTTGCCACGGCGCGCGGCGAGGGCGAGGTTCTCCTCGATCTGCATGTTCGCTGCCGTGCCCATCATGGGGTCCTGGAACACGCGGCCGATGTACTGCGCGCGGCGGTACTCCGGCATGGCAGTCACGTCCACACCGTCGAGGATGATGCGGCCGGAGTCCACCGGCCAGACGCCCGCGACGGCGTTGAGCATGGTGGATTTGCCGGCGCCGTTGCCGCCGATGACGGTCACGAAATCGCCCGGCTTCAGATGCAGGGACAATCCGTCGAGCGCCCGTTTCTCATTGATGGTGCCGGGGTTGAAGGTCTTGGAGATATGGTCTAATGTCAGCATATCACTTGTCTCCCTTCTTCAGGCGGTGGAACGAGCTCTTGGCCTGCCCCTTGAGATACGGCACGGCCAGGAACGCGGCCACGATCACGGCGGTGAAGAGCTTGAGATCGTTCGGGTCGAGCTTGAGCCAGAGGATGAGCACCATAACGAGGTAATACACGATGCCGCCGAGGATGACAAAGCTCAGGCGCACGGAGAAGTTGCAGCCCTTGCGGAAGAACGCGTCGCACAGCACCTCGCCGATGATGACGGCGGCGAGGCCGATGACAATCGCGCCGCGGCCCATGTTGATGTCGGCAAAGCCCTGGTACTGCGCCATCAGGCCGCCGGAGAGCGCGACCATGCCGTTGGAGAGCGACAGGCCGAGCACCTTCATGGCATTGATGTTGATGCCCTGCGCGCGGCTCATCGACGGGTTGGCGCCCGTGGCGCGGATGGCGCTGCCCTGCTCGGTGCCGAAGTACCAGTAGAGGAGCGCGATGAGCACGGCCGCGAGCAGCAGACCCTTCCAGATCGCGCCTGGCACGCTGCGCAGCGTCAGAAACAGGCTGTACTTATCCGGGTTGACCGGGGTGTTGGCCTTCATGCTCATGATGCGCAGGTTGATCGAGTAGAGCGCGAACTGCGTCAGGATGCCGGCGAGGATGGCCGGAATGCCGAGCTTCGTGTGCAGCAGGCCGGTCACAAGACCCGCGAGCAGACCCGCGACCACGGCCGCGAGCAGCGCCGCCCATGCCGGCCAGCCGGCGATGATGAGCATGACCGTCACGGCGCCGCCGGTGGTGAACGACCCGTCGACCGTCAGATCGGCGACGTCGAGCAGGCGGAACGTGATGTACACGCCCAGGGCCATGATGCCCCAGATGATGCCCTGGGCAACGCCGCCGGGCAGACGCGAAACCAGATTCGGCAGGCTCAGGGACGCAAGAACCAGTGAATTCATATCATTACCTCATAGTGTGGAGTATCCCTGCCGCAGAAACTGCGGCAGGGAGCCGGGAATCGTGTTGAAAATCAGCCGATGGCCTCGTAGTCGCTCGGGATGGTGACGTTGTAGAGGCTGGCCATGTCGGGGTTGTACTTCTTGACCGGGTTCGGGTAGTACTCGATCGCCATGGTGGAGATATCGGCCTCGCCCTTGAGGATCTTCACGGCCATCTCACCGGTGGTGCGGCCGAGCTCGTAGTAGTCGATGGACAGCGTTGCAACGCCGCAGGCCTTGCAGATGCCCTCCTCGCCGGCGATGATGGGCTTCTTGGCGGCGCTCTTGATGGCCTCGGCGCAGGAGGCGGCGGTGTTGTCGGTCGGGATATAGAGCACGTCGTTTGCGTCACTCGCCGTGCCGGTGACGGAGACAACATCGTTCGTGTCGGAGAAGGTGTATGTATTCACGGTGCAGCCGGCCTTCTCAAGCGCGGCCTTGACGACCTCGACCTGGTAGACGGAGTTCGGCTCGCCGGAGCAGTAGATGATGCCGACGTTCTTGGCGTCCGGGAACAGTTCCTGGATCATGGCCGCCTGCTGGTCGAGCGGGGCCAGGTCGGACGTGCCGGAGATGTTGCCGCCGACGGTGCCGCTGAAGTTATCGATGCCGAGCGCAACGCCGTACTCCGTGACAGCCGTGCCGAGGATCGGAATGTCCTTCGTGGCGGCGGCCGCAGCCTGCAGGGCGCCGGTCGCGTTGGCGAGGATCAGATCCACGCCGCTGGACACGAAGCCGTTGCAGATGGTGGCGCAGGTGGCGCTGTCACCGGCGGCGTTCTGCTCGTCGAAGGTGACGTTGTCGGCGCCGAGCGCGTCGGTGATGGCGTCGCGGAAGCCCTTGGTGGCCGCGTCGAGCGCGTCGTGCTGCACAAGCTGGCAGATGCCGACGGTGTAGTGCTTATTCTCGGCCTTTTCGCCGTTGCTGCCGCAGGCGGCCAGGGACAGGACCATGACCACGGCGCAGAGCAGGGCAGTGATTTTTTTGATGTTCATGCGTTTTCTCCTCCTAAATGTAGTCCCGGCAAAGAAAAAAGCCACACAGTCGTCTGTGCAGCCTTGTCAAAACCGGATCGGGAAGTCTCAGATGGTTCTGGTATTTTTGCAGCACAAACGACTATTACTTTCGCTAAAGTAATAGTAGGAATATGCGCTTGCAAATCGCTCCAGACGCATGTTTGCGGCCTCCTGTACTGAAGATGTGCCTACTTTAGCGCTTTTAGCCGATAAAGTCAACCCCGTTTTTCAGAATTTATTTACTTTTGGCATTTGTGCACAATTCTTTCGGCGTACCTCTGTGCATTTCCGTCATTTTACGCCGCCGCGCCGCGGCATTGACGCTCCCGGCCGGGTATGCTATGATTGATAAAAATGTAAATGCATTTGCTTTGGGAGGAGGCGCGCCATGAAAACACCGCAGCAGCTGCTGCAGCAGACGCTGGAAGTGGGCGAATGCCTGCTGCCGGACGCATCACCCGGCGGCCGCACGCCGTACCCGACCGTGTTCGTGCACGGTCTGCTGGGCTGGGGCGCGCGCGACGCGCTCTACCGCGCCGTGCCCTACTGGGGGCTCGCGGCAGGCGATGTGCTGGGTTATCTCAACGCCTGCGGGTATGACTGCCGCGCCGCCTCGGTGGGCATCATCTCGAGTGCGTGGGACCGCGCGTGCGAGCTCTATGCCGAGCTCACCGGCGGCACTGCCGACTACGGCATTGCGCACGCGCAGCGCTTCGGCCACGCGCGCTTCGGCACGGCGTACCCGAACCCGCTCGTGCCCGATTGGGGCGCGGACCGGCCCGTCGACCTCGTGGGCCACAGCTTCGGCGGCGCGACGGCGCGGCTGCTGGCGCAGCTGCTCGCGCACGGCTGCCCGGAGGAGGTGCAGGCGGCCGAGGCTGCGGGCGAGACGCCCTCGCCGCTGTTCACCGGCGGCAAGGCGGGCTGGGTGCACGCGCTGGTCGCCATCGCCGCGCCGCACGACGGGTCCACGTTTCTCAACGTGCAGCCGGACGCGGCAAATGCGCTCTCGACGCTGTTTCTGGGCGCGGCGCGCGCGCTCGGCATCTCGGCATTCAAGGGCGTGTACGACTTCCGGCTCGACCAGTTCGGCATCCGGCGCGACCCGGACGAGCCGCTCACGACGGCGGCGCTGCGCATGCTGGCGCAAAACCCGCTGCCGGCGGGCGACAACGCCTTTGACGACCTGCGTCCCGCGGGCGCGCGGGCGCTCAATGCGCGCGTCGAAACGCTGCCGGACACGTGGTATTTCTCCATCCCCTGCTGCCGGACGCTGCCGCGCCTGCTCACGCACGACCAGAAGCCCGACACGGCCATGACACCGCTGCTCTGGCCGTTTTCGACCGCGATGGGGCGCGACGGCGCGGGCATGCCGCGCGACTGGCTGCCGAACGACGGGCTGGTCAACACGATCTCCGCCCGCTATCCCGGCGGCGCGCCGCACGCGGACTTTGTGCCCGGACAGACGCCGCAGCGCGGCGTGTGGCAGGTGCTTCCGGTCGAGCATCTCGACCACCTGGCCGCGATCGGCGGCGTGATGAACAACGGCGTCGTGCGCACGCGCCTGTTCTACCGCCGGGTCATGGCGCTGCTCGATGCAGCCGCCGCGGCCGACGCCAACTCGTGATCCCCGCCCGAGACCGGGCATACAATACCGCAAAGTGCACAAGATAAGATAAGGAGTGTATGGATTATGGATTCTATTGAAAGCTATCTGCGCAAGCTGATCGTCGCCTCCGTGGGCGCGGCCGACCTCGGCTGCGAAAAGCTCGGCAAGCTGCTCGACGAGTGCGTCGCGCGCGGCGAAGTGACCGTGGAGAAGGGCCGCGTGCTCAACGAAGAGCTCAAGCGCACCTGCAAGCAGGCCGTGACGAAGGACGAGGACGAAAAGCCCGCCGTGGATGTGGACGCCATGAGCGCCGACGAGCGCGAGGCGCTGCTGCAAAAGCTGCTGGCCAAGAAGGAAGCAGACTGATGGCCGGCCCCGCCGCGCAGCTCGACGAGGCCAAGCGCTTCGCCGAGATCGTCGCTATCCTGCAAAAGCATCACCTCGTTCAGGGGCTGACGCCGGAGAAGGTGCGCGATATTTTCGTGGACCTTGGGCCGACGTTTGTCAAATTCGGACAAATTCTGTCCATGCGTTCGGACATTCTGCCCAAAGAATACTGTGCCGCGCTCGAGACGCTGCGCACGGACGTGACGCCCATGCCGCTGACCGAAGTGCAGGACATCCTCACGCAGGCCTATGCCCGCCCGTGGCAGGAGGTCTTTTCCGACATCGGCATCCGGCCGCTCGGCTCGGCCTCGATCGCGCAGGTGCACGCAGCGACACTGACCGACGGTCAGCGCGTCGTCGTGAAGGTGCAGCGCCCCGACCTGTATGAGATCATGAGCCGCGACGTGCGCCTGCTCAAGCGCGCCGCCGCGCTGCTCAAGTACACGCCGCTTGCGAGCGCACTGGATTTTCACGCCGTGCTCGACGAGATCTGGCACACCGTACAGGAGGAGCTCGACTTCACGATCGAGGCGAACAACATCGCCGAGTTCAAGCGTCTCAACGACGGCGTGGCCTACGCCGACTGCCCGGCCACGTTCCCGAAGTGGTGCACGAAAAACGTGCTCGTCATGGAGTACATCGCCGGCCACCAGATCGACGATGCCGACGGCCTGCGCGCCGACGGGTATGATCTCAACGAGATCGCCGTCAAGCTCGTGCACAACTACATCCGCCAGATCACGGTCTACCGCTTCTTCCACGCCGACCCCCATCCCGGCAACATCCGCGTGCAGGGCGGGAAGATCATCTGGCTCGACCTCGGCATGATGGGCCGCATCAGCCCGCGCGAGGCGGAGCTGTACATGGGCATCATCCGCACGATCTATGACCAGGACGTGCCCGCCCTGACGCAGACGCTGCTCGCGCTCGGCCAGTATGACCGCGCGCCCGACCAGCAGGCGCTCACGGAGCGCATCGGCATCTTTCTGCACAAGTATGAGTCCATGCCGATGGCCGATATGGACATGGGCGTGCTTGTGGACGAGTTCGTGCAGATCCTGAACGAATACGGCGTGTCCGTGCCCGCCTCGCTGACGATGCTCGGGCGCAGCTTGCTCGTCATTCAGGGCATGCTCACGAGCGTGTCGCCGGACGCGAACGTCATCGAGATCGTGGCGGAGTACGTCAAGAACACCGCCCTGAGCCGCGAACACATTGAAAAGAAGGTCAAGACGCTCGCGCAGCAGCTCGCCCGCTCGGGCGAAAAGCTCACGGTGCTGCCGACGCAGCTGTCGGCGTTCCTGAGCAAGGCCAATGCCGGGCAGCTGACCGTCAACGTGAAAAAATCGTGGTCGGACGCGGCGCGCGCCGCGCAGTCGAAGCTGCTGAACCGGCTCATCTTTGCGTTGCTGGACTGCTCGCTACTGTTCTGCGCGGCCATCACGTGTCTCGCCCCGCTGCCGCGGGTGCTGGGGCTGCCGTGGCCGGCGCTGGTGTTTTTCGCCGCCGCCGTCGCCGTGACGATCGCGCTGTTTGACCGCCGGCACTGGTCGGTGTGAAGGCTTTTGCATACGCGCAAAACCGCCCGGAGGGCACAGCCTTCCGGGCGGTTTTTGATGAAAGTGCGATCCCCTCGGAGGGAGTACGAACATGAACGAAAAATCCAAAGCAGCCATATGCACCGACGAGATTGAGGCCGCCGTCTATGCGCAGCTCAAGCCGCTCGGCTTCCGGAAATACGGGCGGACACTGCACCGCTTTGTCTCCGGCGACCTGTCGCAGGTCATCCACTTCCAGTGCGGTTTGCCGTCTGCGGGCCCCGCACAGCAAATGTGGGTCAATCTCGGCATCCGCATACCGGAGTGCGACGAGCGCACCTTTTCCCCATCGCCACCAAAACGATATTACCGCGAATACAACTGTACCCTGCGCTCCCGTCTCGGGAGCATTGACGGCAGGCAGGAGCTGTGCTTTGACCTGCGAAAGCAGCCGTCACAGCTCCTGAATCAGATTCTGCCCGATGTGCTGACAAAAGTACTGCCCGTCTACGACGTGCTGTCCTCCCGGAAGGCGATTCTCGCGCACCGGTGTGACTATCCGCACTTCGATGTGATGGGCCGGCAGCTGATCCTGCTCGACGAAGCAATGATCTGCGGCCATCTGGGCGACCTGGAAAAAGCACAAGCACTGTTTGCACAATACTATCTGAACGCTGTGCACGCATACCAGCGCGAAAAAGCCCATGGCAAGCAGGTCTATTTGCAAAAAGAGGAGCGGGTAATCTGCCACGGGCAGAACATCACGGCTGACAAAACCGGATACTTCACCATCCGCAGTGCGGATGACGGCCACATCCGTTATCTGGCCGAGCTGGCCGAAAGACTCGGCCTTTCGCTCCCGGATATTGCGCCATAAACAGGAATGACCGCCCCGGCCGGGGCGGTCATTCTTTTTAAATATCGCCGCGGCGGCGCAGCGCGTCCAGAAACGCCGTGCAGCCGAGCACGAGATCGTCATACGTCGTGCCGAAATCGCCCGTATACCACGGGTCGGCGATGCCGCGCTGCAGGCCCGCAAACGACAGCAGCGCTCGGATCTTCCCGTCCGGGTCGTGCGGAAGTATGCGGCGGAGGTTGCGCGCGTTGTTCTCGTCCATCGTCAGCAGCCAGTCGTAATCATCGTAGTCGCGCGGCGTGACCTGCACGGCGGCGCGGTGACCGACGGGGACGCCGTGCGCGCGCAGCTCGGCGCGTGCGGGCGGGTAGACGTCGTTGCCGATCTCCTCGCGGCTCGTCGCCGCCGAGGCGATCTGAAACTGCGCCGCGAGCCCCTGCCGCCGCACCATGTCCCGGAGCAGATACTCCGCCATCGGGCTGCGGCAGATGTTGCCGTGGCAGATAAAGAGCACTTTGACCATTGGGATCGCAATTCCTTTCGACCGTGATGGCCCATTATAACACAGCGCGGCGCAAAAGCAAAACCGGGGTGCAGGCAGCTGCCTGCGCCCCGGTTTTTTCTTTCCCTGTGCCTTACTGCGCCCGCTGCGCGCGCTGCCGGAGCGTGAACCCGGCGGCCACGAACGCCAGCACGAGCAGCGCCAGCGCCGCGCACAGGCACAGCGTGCGCAGCGCACCGTGACCGGCGGCCAGCATGGCGATCAGGCAGCCGACGGACAGGATCGCCGCCAGCGCCGTGCACCACGCCACGGCCTTTCCGCTCCTGTGGCCGAGGCACACGCCCGCGAACGCGAGCGCACCGGCCGCGAACAGTGTGATGCAGATGCCCGTCCAGACCGCCGCCTCCGTGCGCGCAGTGTCCATATCCGCCGTGTAGAGATCCTGCGCGAGCGCGCAGATGTCGCCATAGCTCGCGGACGCGCCTGCCCGCGCGCGCAGCGTCTCGTCCTGCATGAGCACGGCGATGCCCTGCTCCAGCCGCTCGGTGTCGTCCTCATACGGGGTGAGCGCCGCGAGGTCCTGCGCCAGCTGCTGCCGGTTCGCCGCCAGCGTCTGCCGGCCGGAGGCCAGCGTACCGGCCGCCGTGTCGAGCTTGCTCTGCCCGGCCGCGATCTCGGCCGCCGCAGCGTCGAGCGCCTGCTGCCCGGCGGCGAGCTTTTCTCTGCCGGCGTCATACTCCGCCTGCCCGCTCTCGAGCCGGCTCTGGCCGACGTTATCCGTCACGACGCCCGTAGCAAACGAGAGCTTGAGCGCGTCATACGTCTCCTGCTGCGCGCCGAGGGACGCCGCCAGCTCGCCGAGCGAGCGGGCGCTGCCGCACAGCTGCGTATCGGCGACGACACGGTCGGCCCGCTTCTGCTGCGTGCGCACGACGCTCCACGGCGACACGGCCATGACGAACACCGCCGCCGCGAGCAGCACCCAGCGGGCCGCGCGGCTCGCCGCGGTCAGCGGCAGGCGGCGCTGCGCGGGCAGTGCCGTCCGGCGCACGAAGGTATCGCCCAGCAGCAGAAGCTGCGGCAGCACGAACAGCACGAGAAACACCGTGATGAGCGACCCGACGCCCACGAACCGGCCCATGCCGGCCACCGCGCCGGACGAGACGCGCGCGCCGATGAGCAGGCCGGCGGAGATGAGCATCGTGCCGGATGTGATGATGGTCGGGAAGGCGAGGTTCAGCGCCGTGATCATGGCCTCGCGCGGGCCCTGATCGGCGCGCGCCTCGGTATAGTGCGAGGCGACGACGATCGCATAGTCCACGTTGCAGCCCATCTGAATGGCGCTGGCCACGAGATAGACCATGAAGAGCACATACTCGCCCGTGAGCACCGTGATGCCGAAGTTGATCCAGATGCTGCCCTGAATGACGAGCGTGAGCAAAATGGGCATACCGAGCGAGCGGAACGTGAACAGCAGCACGAGCATGACCATGAGGATGGACATGGCGCTGACCATGACGTTGTCCTGCGTGAACGTTTGCTCGGACCCGTAGGCGGACATGGCGTCGCCGACGAGATAGCTGTCGGTGGGGTAGTACTGGTGCACGACGGCGTGGATGCGGTCGAGCAGGGCAAACGTCTCGTCCCCGTCCGAGGCCGCGGCAAGCGTGAGCACGAGACGATGGTACGACGTGCCCTCGAGCTGCGCGCTGGCGCGCTCGAGCTGGCTGCTGAGCGCCGTGACCTGCGCCGCCTGCGCGGCGCTGAGCGTGACGGTGCCGTCGGCGATCTTGTCATTCAGGAATTCGAACAGCTTCAGCAGCGGCACCTGATAGCCGCTCAGATCCTGCGCGGCCGTCTGCGCGGCGCCGTTTTCGGCCGCGTAGAGCGCGAAGAGCGCCGGCGCGCTCGTGCTGTCCGCGCCGCTGAGCTGCGCGAACGTCCGGTAATCGACCGCGTCCGCCAGCCGGTAGCCGCCGGCCGCCTCCGTGCCCGCAATGCCGACGGCGCTCTTGACCTCCGGCAGAGCCGAGAGGGCGTCGAGCAGCGCGGCCTCCTGGGTATAATCCCCGGCCGGGACGACGACGGCCAGCACCGTCTCGTCGCCGAAATCATCCGTGATCGCCTGCGACGCGGTGCGGTTGACGTCCGCGTTGTGCGTTTTGAGCGGCGCTTCGCTGTAAACATAGCTCACGCGGTTGGCGCCGATGCACGCCACGACGAGCACGGCCGCGAACACCAGCGGCACCACGCGGCGCGTCCGCCACGCGAGACGGCCGACGCCCGAGATCTTCGGCACGAAGTTGCGGTGCTTCGTCTTATCCATGGCCGGGCCGAGCTTGAGCAGCAGCCCCGGCATGAGCAGGAACACCGTCAGCATGCTGATCAAGATCGCCTTGATGAGCACGATGCCGAGGTCGCGCCCGAGGCCGAACTTCATGAACGTCATGGCGACGAGGCCCGCAATGGTCGTCAGGCTCGAGGAGCTGATGACGGTAATGGATTTTTCCAGCGACTCGATGACTGCCTCGCGCACCGGCAGCGTCTCATGCGCCTGCTTGTAGCGGTTGCAGAAAATGATGGCGTAGTCCACCGACATGGCCAGCTGCAGCAGGATGGCCACGGCGTTGGACACGAACGAGATCGTGCCGAAAACGAAGTTCGTGCCCTTGTTGATGAGCGCCGCCGCGAGGAACGTGATGAGCAGGATGGGCACCTCGGCATACGTCGAGGACGTGAACGTGAGCACCGTGACGAGGATGATCGCCACGATGACGAGCAGGCCGCGCACCTCGCCGTTGATCTGATCGGAGATGCTGTAGCCCTCGGCGGAATAAATGTACGCGCCGCTGCCGTCGAGCAGGTCGCGCAGGGCCTGCACGGTCTGCGCGCACGTGTCCGACCCCTCCAGATCCGACAGGCTAACGCTCAGCAGCGCGCTGCCCGTATCATTCATCGTGTACGTGCAGCTGTCCACCCCGTCGACCGCGCGGATCTGCTCCGCCGTGGCCGCGGCGGCATCCGCGTCCGTGTCGCGCAGGAGGATCTTCGCCGACCCGTAGGTCTGGAACTCCTGCTCCATGATGTCCAGCCCCTGCCGCGTCTCGGAATCGGCCGGCAGATAGGCCGCAACGTCGTTTTCGACCTTCACCCAGCCGGACGCGACCGCGGAAAAGACCAGCAGCGCGGCAAAGACGACGAAAAACAGCCGGTAATGGTCGACGATCCATTCCGATGCACGGTGCAGCGGGGACGGTTTCTGATTCATAATGGAATCACCACTCCTTACCCCGACAAAAACGCGGGGGTTGACTTTTTGATAACAGAAAGATAAGCTGAAAAATGATAAATTACAAATATCAGTTATCATGAAAGTGTAAGATATTTATCGCTTGTTCCGCTCGTGTCGTTTGTTCGATACGATACGATGGGCGTAAAGGAGTGCGGCATCATGGAAAAAAAGAACGATCTGCGCGTGCAGAAAACCTATCGTGCGCTCATGGCGGCGTTCGAGGCGCTGATGGCCGAGGAGACGTTTGACGACATCACGGTCAATGAGCTGTGCGCCCGGGCACTCATCCGCCGCCCGACGTTCTACTCGCATTTTGAAGATAAGTACGACTTCCTGCGCTTTTACCTCAACGAGATCCAGTGGCAGATCGAGAGCGAGGCCGACGCCGCGACCGACTCGCCCGTGGAGCATTTCCAGCGCTCGTGGCGCGCGCTCATCGCCTTTATAGACGAGCGCCCGGCGCTCATCCGCATGGGCCTGCGCAGCAAGTCGCTGCCGATCATCTTCGAGATCATCAGCGAGCACATCTTCGCCAGTTCCAGCCGGCGCGTGCGCGCCTACTGCGGCGCCGTGACGGACAGCCCGGAACTTGCCGACACGCTGGCGACGTTCACCGTCGGCGGGCTCATCCAGAACCTCAAGCGCTACCTGACCGAGCCGAACCTCGACCCGGACGCGCTGACAGCGGAGATGACCACCGTCTTTGAGCACCTGTGGAATTCCTTCACGTCGGAAGCAGTATGAAGACGGTCTGGCCTGGCTGCTGCTGATCGAAGTGCTGCACTTTTGAAAACAAAAGGCTTGCAATGTTTTGCCGCCTGCGGGCGGCAAACGCTGCGAGGCTTTTTGAACACGCGGAAAGGCGGCGTACCATAATCGGTACGCCGCCTTGTTTTTTCTGTGCATCTGTTTGGTTACGGCCAGGACGCCCGCGCCGCCTTGGGCGGTTTTGGCGCTTTCGGGGCCTTGGGCGCCTTCGGCGGATACAGCCGGCGGCGCAGGTCGCGCGGCAGCACCCAGCGGTCGAGCAGGGCGAGCATGCCGGGCAGAAACAGCAGGATGAGGATGATGGCCGAGAACGCGCCGATGGAAATCGTGCGGCAGATCTGCTCGATGGTCGGGTTGCCGAAAAATTTCCCGACGACCGCCGTGACGAGCACCATGATCGAGCCGGAGGTGAGCACCGTGTGGATGCTGCCGCGGTAGGCGGCGATGAGCGCGTCGCGCACGGACATGCTCTCGCGCATCTCGCGGTAATAACTCGTGTAGAGGATGCCGTAGTCGATCGTCGCACCCATGAGGATGCACTCGACGATCAGCAGCGCAAGGTAGTAGATCTCCAGCCCCTGCAATCCGACGACCGTGACGGTGATGAACACGCCGCACTGCACGATCAGCACGAGCAGCGCCGGAATGACGAGCGAGCGGAACGTGAACACGACGACAAGGAAGATCGACGCCGCCGTCAGGAGCGTGATGAGCAGCAGCTCGCTGTCGAAGCTGTTTTCCATCTCGTAGACCATGGCGCTGTTGCCGATGAGGTAATAGTCCCCGGTCGTGACGGCGTCGAGATCCTGCATGAGCTGCGCGATGAACGCGCTCGTCTCGTCCGACTCGCCCGGCAGCGTCGTCGTGAGCACGAGGCGGGAGTAGTTGCTGCCGCGCAGCTGCGTGACGGCATCGGTGAGCATCGTCTGCGCGTCGGTGATCTGCGCGCGCATGTCGTCGGTCAGGAAGGACGCAAAGCGCGCGTCCGTGAGCAGATCGTTCTGCAGGTAGTCAAACAGCTCCTGCATGGACATCGTCCACGAGGCATCGCTGCTGTACACGCTGGCATAGTAGAGAAACAGCAGCTCCATCGTGCCGCGGTCCAGCTGGCTGGACAGGCCCTGAAACAGGTTTGCCAGTTCCGCCGCCGTATAACTCCGGCCGGAGGCGACCGCGTCGATGACCGTGCGCGCCGACTGGAGCTGGCTGGTATCCACGCCGCTGAGCTGGTCGGCAAAGCGCGCGTCCGGCAGCACCTCCTGGCACAGGAAGTCCACAAACTGCTGCACCGAGAGCGTCCAGCCGCTCGTGTCGCCGTGGCGGCTGATGTAGAGCAGGTAGAGCTGGCGCACCTGCCCGGCGTCCATGCCGAGGAGGTCGGCAAGCTCCGCCGCCGAGTAGCTCGTGCCGTCGACCGAGCCGTTGATGATCCGGCTGAGCATCGTGATCTGCTGCGCCTGCGCATCATCGAGCAGGGCGCTGTGCTCGGCGAGGAAGTTGACCAGGGTCTGCATCGAAACGTTCCAATCGCCCGTGAGCAGGTCGCCGTTGAGCGTGTGGTATGCCACGAACAGCAGCCGGACGGTATCCTCGTCCATGCCGAGCATCTGCGCGATCTCGTCGCAGCCGCGCGGCGTGGTCATGGCGCTCACGTCCGTGAACGTCTGCAGCGTGGCCGCCTGCTCGCGCGCCGAGGCGTCGACCATGTCGGCCAAGGTGGAGTCGGTGAGCACTTCGTTGACGAGGAAGTCGGAGAAGGCGGGCAGCGTCATACCGCCGGTGCTCGCATCGCCGTGCTGCGTGTAGTAGTAGAGCAGCAGCTGTTTGGCGTCCGCCGCGTCCATGCCGAGAAAGTCCGCCAGCGACTCCGCCGTCCGCTGCTGCGTGAGCGCGGCAGGGTCGGTGAACTTTTGCAGTGTCTGAAGATTGGCCGTCATGCCCGCGTCGAGATACGGCGCGAAGGCGGCATTATTTGCCACGTGGTCGGTAACAAAGCGCAGAAACTGCCCGGCCGGGATGGTCACGGCGCGGCCGCCGCTGTGGGCATCGTAATAGATCATGCCCAGCATATCGGCGCTGACCGGGATGCTGGCGTCGAGCGCGCCGACGACATTGACCATCTGCGCGGCGGTGTACTGCCTGCCGAGCGTGGTGGAGTAGGCCATGGCGCTCTTGACGTTCGGGTCGGCCTCGAGCCGGTCCGCCAGCGCGGCCACGGCGTCCTCGTCGGCGTTGTTGTACAGCACGACGATGGGGTTGTCCGGCGGGAACACCTCCGCGACCGGGTCGGCGTCCGTGAGCGTGTAGGCGATCTGGGTAGACAGCTGCAGAATATACGTACCCGCGAACAGCAGCACGAACGCCGCTGCGATCGCGCCGCGCCACCGGTAGCTGAAGCGGCCGAGCGCCGCGAGCACGCTCCGGCGCTCGCGCTTGGGCGCGCGCGGCTTTTTCGTCGTCTTGCGCACGAGCTTATCCGCCCACAAAATCAGGCCGGGCAGCACCGTGAACACGCACAGCAGGCTGCACAGCACGCCCTTGGCCAGCACAATGCCGAGATCCATGCCGATCTTGAAGCGCATGAACACCAGCATCAGCAATCCCACGATCGTCGTGACCGAGCTGCCGGTGATCGAGCCGAACGCCGCCGCGAGCGCGCGCGTCATGGCAGCCTCGCGGTCGGGATCGGCCTGCAGCTCCTGCCGGTAGCGATTCATGAGGATGATGGAATAGTCCATCGAGAGCGCGAGCTGCAAAATGGCCGAGATGCTCGCCGTGACGTCCGACGTCTCGCCGAGGAAGATGTTCGTGCCCTGGTTGATGAGCACGGCGATGCCGATCGTGATGAGAAACAGCACCGGCTCGAAGTACGACGGGCAGGCGATGAGCAGGATCGTCGTCACAAGCACGATCGAGAGGATGAACACGATCGGCGGGATATCCGGTGTCGAGGTGTCGTCGCTGCGCACGGCCACGTCGTAGCCGTCAAAGCGGTCGGCCACGTCGCGCTCGATCTGCGCCTCCTCGTCGGAGTTGTAGTCATACTGCGTGGTGAGCTTGTAGAGCGTGGCGTCGCCGCGGTTGTAGTCGCCGCTGTCCGGCTCGTAGGCCACGCTGTCCACATTCGGGATCTCCGCCAGCTGCTCGCGGATGGCAAGCTTGTCGCGCGCGTCCAGCCCGCGGAACATGACGCGGATGGTGTACGTCTCCGCCACGTCGGGGAAGGCCTCGTTCATGCGGTCCATGCCGATCTTCATCTGCGAGCTGTCCGGCAGGTACTTGGTCATGTCGGTGTTGATGCCGACGAAGGGCATCAGCGCCGCGCAGACCACCGCCAGAGCCAGCATGACGACAAGCAATAGCCTGCGTTTTTTGACGATGAAAGCTGCGATCTTCTGCATGGCCTGAGAAACTCCTTTCGCGCGTAACGACGGATAGAAATTAATTGAATATTATAGCACATCGGCGAAAAATGTGGTATGCTTATTTCAAACATTTTTAAATAAATATATTAAGGAGGCTATCCGATGAAAAACGATTTTCTGACACTCATAAAGACCCGGCGGAGCATCCGCGCCTACAAGCCGGACGCCGTGCCCGCAGACACACTCGCGCGCGTGCTCGAGGCCGGCACCTACGCCCCGTCGGCCATGGGCGAGCAGTCGGCAACGATCGTCGCCGTGGAGACGAAAGCTTACCGCGACCGTCTGACAAAGCTCAACGCCGCCGTGATCGGCAGGGATGTCGACCCCTACTACGGCGCGCCGGTGATCGTGGTCGTGCTCGGCGACGGAGAGCGCGCAAATTATCTGGCCGACGGCAGCTGCGTGCTCGAAAACCTCATGCTGGCCGCGCACGCCGAGGGGCTCGGCACCGTGTGGGTCAACCGCGAGCGCGAGATCTTTGACAGCCCGGACGGCAAGGCGCTGCTGCGCGACTGGGGCCTGCCGGAGGCGCTGCGCGGCGTCGGCGCGATCGCGCTCGGCTATGCCGCCGGCCCTGCACCGGAGGCCGCCCCGCGCAAGGAAAACTACATCGTACACGTCTGAGCATTCGCTCAAGCGGAAAGCCCGCCCGCCGGAGTTCCGGCGGGCGGGCTGCTATGTAGAGAGGAAAACCGCTCAGTCGATGTGGATGACCGGCTCGGTCAGCTCCGCGGCGGTCACGTTGGGGTTGTGATAGTGCTCGCGGCGGTCGGTGATCCTGCCGATCGAGATGGCCTGCTGCGGGCAGTACTGCAGGCAGCTCAGGCACTGGATGCAGTTGCCGCCGATGACGGCGCGGCCGCCCTCGATGCGGATGTTGCCGCGCGGGCAGAGCCGGGCGCACTGACCGCAGGCGACGCACGCATCGCTGACGGCAAACTTCTGCGCCTTGCCGGCCACGATCTTCGGCCAGATGCTGCTCTCGAGCTGGTTGATGGGCTTTTTCGGCGGGGCCTTGGGCGAGACCGCCCGGGCAAGAACATCCTGCGCGATCTGCTTTGCCTTTTTGTCCGCGCGGCGCTGCGCCATGGCGGGCGTCACCGGCGGCAGCATCACGCTGTGCGGCAGCAGCCAGATGCACGTGCACTGGTGCGACACGGCCGTCCAGTAGCGCAGGGGGATGATGCTGTTGAGCTTGTACAGGCCGGAGCCCATGTAGCCCGCGTACTGGCAGACGCCGAATGTATACGCCGTGAGGCCGACCTGGATCTTGCGCAGCGACTCCTCCACGCCGCCGGGCAGACCGCCGCCGTAGCACGGGAAGACGAAGCCGACGCGCTTGGCGTCACGCACGTCCGTGACCGCGGGCTCTTTGCGCATAAGGATGATGTCCGTGTCGCCCAGCTCCCGGGCGATGGTTTTCGCCATGTCGAGACAGTTGCCGGTGCCAGAGTAGCAGAAGATCACATTTTCGCTCATGTGAAACACTCCCTTAAATTTTGATTGTCCCTATTGTACACCAAGCCTTTTTGCGATACAATAGTACCGTAAAATATAGAACGTTGGAGACCAAAATGTACCACATCAAGAACGACAAACGCGCGCGGGCGTCTACGGAGCTTATTTGCGCGGGCCTTTTGGCCTGCATGAAAGAAAAACCGTTCGCGCGCATCACGATCACGGACGTGCAGCGCGCCTCGACGGTGAGCCGCTCGACGTTTTACCGCAACTTCGACTGCCTCGAGGACGTGCTGGCGCTGCTGTGCGACCGCGGGTTTCAGGCCGTGTTCAGCGAGTACAACACCCTGCCGCCCGAGCAGCGCGGCAGCCTGGCCAAGGCGGTATTTCAGTACTGGTTTCGCAACAGCGCGGTGCTCGAGGCGCTCGTGCAGATCCACCGGACGGACATTTTGTTCGACAGTCTGCGCCGCAGCTCCGGCCTGATCCAGGCGCTGCGGCCGATGGCGGACGATCCCGCGCGGTTTGATTATTTCGTCGCCATCATCACGTCGTCCATGATCGGTGTGCTGACCGTCTGGGTCGAGCACGGCAAGACGGAGACGGATGATCAAATGGTGCAAAAGCTCACGAGCGCCTTCATCGAGATGGCGATCCTGGAGCTGCCCGGCTGAGAAAACCCGGCCTTTCCCGCACTGGGAAAGGCCGGGTTTCTGTTTGCTTTTACGGCACGATGCGTGTGCCGCTCTCGCCGCGCATGGCGGCCGGGGCCTGCTCGAGCGAGGCGATGACGGCGCGCCGCCGCCAGCCGCTGCGCACGAACTGCACGGCCGCGGCCACCTTCGGCTGCATGGAGCCGGCGCCGAACTGCCCGGCGCGCAGGTAGGTCTCCGCCTCATCCACGTGCAGCTCGTCGAGCGCCCGCTGCTCCGGCGTGCCGAAGTTCAGGCAGACGTGGTCGACCGCCGTGAGGATGAACAGATAGTCCGCGCCGACGGCTTCGGCCAGGCACGCGGAAGCAAAGTCCTTGTCGATGACGGCGTCCACGCCGTAGTAGTCCCCGTGCGCGTCGCGCACGACGGGCACACCGCCGCCGCCGCAGGCGATGACGATATACTCACTGTCGAGCAGGTTCAGAATCGAGCGCCGCTCGGCAATATCCACCGGCTTCGGCGAGGCGACAACGCGCCGCCAGCCGCGGCCGGAGTCCTCCCGCATACGCAGGGACGGATCATCACGCATCATCTGCTCCGCGGCGGCCTCATCGTAAAACGCGCCGATGGGCTTTGTCGGCTCGCCGAACGCGGGGTCGTCCGGGTCGACGACGACCTGCGTGACGACCGTCGCCACCTGCCAGGGCATACCATTGGCGCGCAGCGTGCGGCGCATGCCCTGCTGCAGGTGGTAGCCGATATAGCCCTGGCTCATGGCCGTGCACTCCGGCAGCGGCATGGGCGCGACCTTGGGGTTCGTTTTCGCGGCGGTGTCGAACGCCGCCTGGATCATGCCGACCTGCGGGCCGTTGCCGTGGCTGATGATGATCTCGTGGCCCTGATGGATGAGCCCGACGAGCGCCGGGCACGCGGCGGCCACGCGTTCGCGCTGCTCCGCCGGCGTGCTGCCGAGCGCGTTGCCGCCGAGAGCAATGACGATTCTGGCCATGGCGTCACCTGTGCTGCGGCGCGGGCTGCTGCTGCGTGATGCAGTGGATGTTCCCGCCGCCGAACGCGACCTCGCGCGTCTGCACGCCGACCACGCGGCGGTCGGGGAACATGGCCTGCACCTGCTGCACGGCGAGCGCGTCGTTCGCGTCGCCGTACTGCGGCAGGATAACGCCGCCGTTGACGATGAGGAAGTTCATATACGACGCGATGGCGACCTCGCCATCCTCGCGCGGGATCGTGCCCTCCACGGCGTCGATCGTCGCCGCGCCCTGCAGCAGGCAGGGCTGCTGCGTCAGGCAGAGCTTGTGCACCTTCAGTTTGCGGCCTTTGGCGTCCGTCGCCTGCGAGAGCGTGTCGTACGCGTCGCGCGCCGGCTGATAGAACGGGTTTTGCGGGTCGTCCGTCCAGATGCAGGCGACCTCGCCCGGGCGGATGAAGCAGGCCACGTCGTCGATGTGGCCGTTGGTCTCCTCGGGGTCGATGCCGTCGCGCAGCCAGAGCACCTTCTCGCAGCCGAGATAGTCGCAGAGCATGCGCTCGATGGCGCCGCGGTCCATGTCGGGGTTGCGCCCCTCGGACAGCAGGCACATCTCGGTCGTGAGCACGGTGCCCTCACCGTCGACGTGGATGGAGCCGCCCTCGAGCACGAAGCCCTCGGTGCGGTAGGAATCGACGCGCTCGATCTCGCAGACCTTCTGCGCGACCTGATCGTCGAGATCCCACGGGAAATAGAGCCCGTCGACCAGCCCGCCCCAGGCGTTGAACGTCCAGTCCACGGCGCGCACGCCGCCGTTGCCGTTGACGAGAAACGTCGGCCCGCAGTCGCGGATCCAGGCGTCGTTGCTCGCCATCTCGACGACGCGCACGGCGCGCGGCAGGCGCTCGCGCGCATTCTGGTACTGCGCCGGGGAGACGCAGACCGTCACGGGTTCAAACTGCAAAATGGCCGTGGCCACGTCCAGAAAGGCTTTCTGCGCGGGCTTGGCGCCGTCGCGCCAGTTGTCGTTGCGCTCCGGCCAGAGCATCCAGACGCCGGCCTGCGGCTCAAACTCCGCAGGCATCCGGTAGCCGTCGAGCTTCGGCGTAGAACCGGTGATTCGTTTTGCCATAACGTTTTCCTCCTAAGAATGATGCCGGCGCGCACGCGCCGCGATGAGAATTTCGCCGATGACGATGCTGAGGATCGACCCGATCGTGATCGGCAGATAGTACGAGAGCGTGTCCGTATCGAACGACAGCGGCACCGCCGTGAAGAAGATCGAGATGAGGATGAGCGCCATGGGCACATAGGCCAGCACGCGCAGCATCCCGTGCCCGCCCGGCACGCGAAACGGCCGCTCGGAATCGGGGTCGATCTCCCGCAGGCGCAAAAACGCCGGGAACACGGGCGCATAGCTCAGCAGGAGCATGACGAGGTTGAGCGCAAAAAAGCTCCAGAACAGGGACGAATCCGGCGAGAGCAGCTCGATGATGATGCCGAGGATGCACACGACGCTCGCCACGATGCCGCTCGTGAGCGCGGAGCCGATGGGCATGTCGTTTTTCGCCCAGCGCTTTGCAAAGATCGCGGGCATGTCGCCGTTTTCGGCGGCGTAGGCCGCCGTGGAGTTCACGCCCATGGACCACGAGATCATGTTGCCGAACAGGGTAATGAGAAACAGCAGCGCCACCGCGCCGACGAACCAGCCGCTCGTGCGGCCGGTCATGAGCGAGACGGCGTCGATGAGGCCCGAGTCCTCGCTGATCTCGTGCGTGGGGATGGCCGCGCCGATGCCGAAGGCCGAAAACAGGTAGATGAGCGCGATGACGATGCCGCCGGTGACGACGGCCTGCGGGATCTGGCGCTTGGGGTCGCGCATATTGTCGGCATACGTGCACACGACCTCGAAGCCCAGGAAGTTGAAGATGATGACCGAGATATACGACAGGCTGTGCAGGTCAAACCCCGGCAGGAACGTGCGGAAGGCCATGTCGTTGACAAAGCCGTTTTTCACGACGTAGACGATGCCGAGCACGCCGACCGTCAGCGCGAGGACCATTTTGATGGCGGCGCTGATGTTGAGGATGAGGATGCTGTCGCACACAGGGTAAAATGCGATCCACGTGACGATCCAGATGAAGGCGAGCTCGATGAGCAGCTTTGCCAGCCACCCGAACTGCAGCCCTGTGAGCACGCCGAGCAGCTCCGGGCACACGACGGCGAGCGAGGCCATCCACAGCGGAAAGTTGATCCAGTAGTACCACGAGGCGCGCGCGCCCCACTTCGAGCGCGGGAACGCCTTGTTGATCCAGTCATAGAGCCCGCCGTCGCCGGTATACGTCGTGCCGAGCTCGGACGAGATCATGCCGTACGGCAGCAGGAAGGCGATCATCATGAACACCCACCAGAAATACTGGCTGTTGCCGATGGAGGCGACGGGCGCCGCCGCCTCCGCCACGAACACGACGCAGATGACAGAGAGGACGACGTCCGCAAGGCGGAATTTTTTTCGTTCTTCCATGGTGTCTGCTCCTTTGGCAGCCGGTCAGCAGCCGCCGAGCCGCGCGTCGAGGAAGGTGTCGAGCTCCTCCTGCGCCGCGGCAAGCTCCAGCTCCGTCGGGACGCGGCGGCAGCGCGTGAAATACACCAGCAGGCCGCGCATGGCCGTCAGGCGGTTGCCGGCCTGCTCCCAGCAGAGGGAGGCGGCGGAGTCGGCGACCTCGTCGGTCACGTCCTCGCCGCGCGTAGCAGGCAGACAGTGCAGGAACTTGCAGCCGAGCGCGCCGAGCTGCATGAGCTCGCGGTTGACCTGGTAGTCGGCAAAGACGCGCACGCGCTCTTCCTTCGGCATCTCGTTTTCATACAGGCCGTACCAGACGTCAGTATAGATAAAGTCCGCGCCGCGCACGGCGTCGCGCTCGTCCGTGACGGCCCAGCTGCCGCCGGAGAGCTTGCAGTTGGCCTCCAGAATGCGCTTGTGGTCGGCGTTCAGCTGGTGGCCCTCCGGGCCGTAGTGCACAAAGTGCATGCCGAGCTTCGTGGTGATGAAGCCGAGGGACGCGCACACCTGCGTTCCGTCGCCGACGAAGACGACCTTGCAGTCCTCCAGCCGATTGCCCTCGGGCAGGTTTTCCTTGATGGTGCACAGGTCGCCGATCTCCTGCGTGGGGTGGTTATAGTCGCTCATGCCGTTGATGACCGGGATCGTGCACGCATCGGCGAGCTCAACGATCGTCTTGTGCTCGATGACGCGGGCCATGACCACGTCGACCAGGCGCGAGAGCACCTTGCCCGTGTCGCCGATGGTCTCGTGGCCGCCGAGCTGGATCATGCCAGGGCCGAGATACTGCGCGTGGCCGCCGAGCTGGCTCATGGCCGTCTCGAACGACACGCGCGTGCGGGTGCTCGACTGCTGAAAGATCATGCCGAGGTTCATATTTTTCATCAGCGGGGGATAATAACCCCGGCGGATGGCGCGCTTGATGGCGAGCGACAGGTCGATGATGTCCAGCAGTTCCTGTTTTGTGAAATCGTTGGTGTCAATAAAATCTTTTTTGTACATATCCATTCCTCCAAAGCCGCAGTTTACGGGATTTGCTTCCCGGTTATTGTCGGCGGATTTGCGTACGGATATGCGCGCCGGACGAATTTTCCGTTTTCGCGGCACGATCGGTGCCGTTTTTTCGCCGAACAAAAAACACGCCCGCAGAAGCCTCGGCTTCTGCGGGCGTGCCGCGTTGTTTTTTCATTGAAAAACGCCGGTTTTCCCGGCAATTTTTTTGCATATATAAATTTATGTTATCACTTTGTCTTGCTTTTGACAAGCGCTTTCCTGCAGCTTTTCCGCTTTTCAGGCAGAAAAAAGCGAAATGTCCGTTAATAATCACTTGTTACACATATTGACATGATTCAGGCAAAGTTCTATAATAAATGTGTGTTAACGTTCTGCGCTTGTGCAAAATGTCGAATTTTCATCGTTGGCGCGGAATTTGTGCATCGAAGGAGGGAATGCGCGAATGAGAGACCTGAAGCATCTGATCTATTTTGAGAACCTGCTGCAGCAGGCAAACAACGACCTGGTTCAGGACGCCTGCAAGGATGGGCGGCTGGCGCTGGCATGGAACTGTTCGTACATACCGGAGGTTTTGCTGGACACGGACAACTGCTTTGGCGTGCGCCTGCGCGCGCCGAACTGCACGAACCCCGACATGGCCACCTACTACATGACCAACCGCTCGTGCCCGTACTCCAAGAGCATCCTCGAGCGTGCGTTTGAGGGCGGCTACAACTTTATCTCCGCGCTCATCGGGCAGGAGTGCTGCACGACGATGAACCGCATGGAGCAGTATTTTGAATACTGCGAGCTGATCCCGAACGACAAGTTCTTCTGCACGTATCTCGACATGCCGCTGCGCAAGACCGAGTGGCACGCGGGCTACTACCGCCGCCAGATCGAGCAGAAGATCATCCAGCCGCTCGAAAAGGTCTACGGCGTGGACTTCTCGGAGGAAAAGCTGCGCAAGGCCGTCGAGCAGTTCAACGAAGTGTGCCGCATCATCACGGAGATGAACGCCATGCGCATGGCGGACAACCCGGTCATCACGGGGTATGAGTTCCACGTCATCCAGCTGTGCACGCTCACGTGCCCGAAGGACCTCATCCTGCCGTACCTGCGCGAGACGCTGCAGGAGCTGCGCGAACGCCAGCCCGACCCGAAGCCGTGGTACCGCGCGCGCATCCTCATTGCCGGCAGCGAGATCGACGACCCCGAGTTCACGAAAATGCTCGAGATGGCCGGCGGCATGGTCGTGGCCGACCGCTACTGCTTCGGCTCGATGCCCGGCCGCGAGGAGATCCCGCTCGAGGAGGGCAAGGACGTTTTGCAGTCCATCGCCGACTACTATATGTGGCGCAACCAGTGCCCGCGCGCCATGGGCCCCGAGAACATCATCGCGCGCAAGAAATACATCTTCGATCTCGCGGAGAAATACCGCGCCGACGGCATCATCGTCGAGAACATGAAGTTCTGCGAATACTGGGGCTACGAGCGCGCGCAGGACGGCATGTGGTTCTACGAGGGCTATGAGCTGCCGCGCAGCATCCCCGTGTGCCAGATCGAGAAGGATTACACGAGCGCCGCCTCCGGCCAGCTGCGCACCCGGTTCCAGGCGTTCATCGAGTCGCTGGAGATCAAGAAGATCCAGGCGCAGCAATAAGGGAGGGGTTCAGCTATGTGGAAACGCAAACGCACGCTCAAAGAAGAATACGGCACGCTCGGCCACTTCCTGCGGGGTGACAACGAGTGCCATTATCTTGGCGACCTGTACATCGAGGGCACGAACTTCTACTTCCACCGCGAGTGGCGCGGCGTGAAGGACACGGCCTATGCCTTCGCCCGCTGGCTGCAGACCTGGGGCAAGATGGCCGGGCTCATCGGCCGCGACCCGGTGCGCATGATCCGCGCCTTCTGGAAGTATCGCTGGCTGAGCGCGTATCTGGCCACGCCGATGATGGTCGACAAATGGATCGAGGGTGACCGCGGCATGGTCCTGCGCGCCGACCTGACGGCCATCGACTGCATGGTGTCCGACTCCATCACGACGCTCTGGCGCGAGATCCGCGCCGACCGCCGCTTCGGCGAGAACAAGTGGACCGAGCGCACGATCGCCTTTGACTACACGCTGCCGAAGCACATCATCTACGGCTTCCCCGGCTACTACGGCATCAACATCCAGCAGCACGCGGCATTCATGGTGCCGATTTTGAACAAGAACCTCGGCTCGTACTACGTCGACCAGGCTGTCAGCTGCGGCATCCCGGGCGATATGTGCACGCTGCCGCTCGTGGAGACCGGCGTCGCCGTCGAGGGCGAGTACCCCGATATCGGCAACTGCTGGCTCACGACGAACAACCCCTGCGACGCGAACATGATGGACAACGTCGCTATGTACCGCGCGCTCTCAAGCGACGGCAAGAAGGCCGTGCACCCGTTCACGACGCCGCTCATGTATGACGACCCGACCTGCAAGGAGCTCGGCGTGCACGAGGTGTACGACGCCATCCACTTCCTCGAAGAGCAGTTCCACCAGCCGTTCAACTGGGACACGTTCATCCAGCACATCGAAAACACCAACCAGTTCAACCGCGAGGAGACCGAGCGCTGGGACGTCTATGCCAAGACGAACAACGGCGCGCTCAACCCCGTGTGCCAGGGGCTGTTTCGCATCTACTTCTACCAGCAGGGCGGCAACGAGTACTTCCTCAAGGCCTCGCACAAGCTCATGCGCATCTTTGATAAATGTGTGCGCAAGAACATCGACACCTTCCCGCTCACGCGCCACCGCGCCATCGCCTGGAGCTGCGGCTCGACGTATTACGCACACGGCGTGCAGTGGCTGTATAACTGCTGGGGCATCCTGTGCCTGATCAACATGGATTCGCTCACCGGCCACAACATCGTCGACACCGAGGACCGCGACATCATGATGAGCGACGTGGCCGACTGGCACGCCCGCACCCCGATGCGCACGCACACCGTCGGCGGCAACCGCCACCTGATGCAGATGTGGGAGACGGCGGAGAAGTTCAACTGCGACATGATCATCATGTACGACGACATCGGCTGCAAGGGCATGGCCGGTGCGCAGGGTCTGATCGAGGAGGAGATCCGCAAGCATGACGAGCGCTTCCACACGGTGTGGATGCCGCACTCGCTGATGGATCACCGCATCGTCTCTCCGGCCGAGGCGCGCCGCACCGTCAACGAATACATGATCAACGTCATGCACGAGGAGCCGGTCGATCCGTCGCTGCTCGACTTTGACGACAGCATGGGCTGGTAAAGGAGGTCCACCGATATGAAATGCAAATTTGCGCAGTTCCTGTTCCGAGCTTTTGGCATCACCGGCGGCGCGCTGGCCGTGCTGTTCGTGATCTATTACTATAACCTCGACATGAAGCTCATGCGCTCCGTCGTCGTGCCGTTTTTGAACAAACACTATGACAGCGTCAAGCGCGAGCACCAGATCTGACAGGGGAGGAGCAAACCATGGCAGTCAATCATAATGTCAACCCCCGGCCGCTGACCGCCGAGGAAAAGGAAAACCGCGCCCGCGGCGTGTATGACAGCTTTGCGACCTATGTGGTCTTCTGCGGGCACTGCCGCTACGTGCGCAAGACGAATATGTACATCATGCGCGCCGAGGCTTTTATCGACGAGCTCAAAGCCCGCGGCGAGGTCTGCCCCCAGTGCGGCAGGCAGGAGTGGACGCTCGGCTACCCGATGGGCACGACCACCGGCTTCGTCAAGTTCTGACACGCGCACCGCAGCAGGCCCCCGCACCCGCGAGGGCCTGCTTTTTTGCGCAGATTTCGGCACATTTGCGCGACGCTTGTTGCATATCGCCGAAAATGGGAAATTTCGTTTCCCTGCGCGCATGCATATGTTATAGTAGTGACAATCTCAGCGCAACAACATGAAGGAGGAGAGACCATGGCACAACTCAGACCGAAGATCGTGAAGCTGGCGAAGATCATTGGGGGCGTCACCGGCATCACGACCAGGATCGACGAAAACGCGCCCGAATACTACTGCATGGCAGGCATCCTGACCGACGAGGAAGCGGATGTCGCCATCGCGGCTGGCCTGCGCAAGGAGCGCACCGCGGCCTACCTGGCCAGGAAGGTCGGCAAGACCGTGCAGGAGGTGCAGCCTCTGCTCGACAACCTCGTGTACTACGGCATCTTCCGCCGCTCGCACAACGAGACGCTCGGCGAGGACACGTATTACATGCAGATCTTCGCGCCCGGCATCCTCGAGATGATGGTCAACCAGAAGGAGCTGCTCGACACGCATCCGGAGGTCGGCCGCGCGTTCGAGGAATACACCCGCAACCTCGCGGCGAACATGGGCGCCATGATCCCCGACGGCTACGGCCTCATGCGCGTCATCCCGGTCGAGAGCGCGCTCGAGGGCATTCCCGGCGTGAACGAATTTGAGCGCATCTCGCACTATCTGGACAAGTACGACCGCTTCTCCGTGTCCCCGTGCTCCTGCCGCGCATCGCGCACGAGCATCGGCGACGGCTGCGGCCACCTCGATGAGGACATGTGCATCCAAATGGGCAAGGGCGCCGAGCACTACATCCGCTCCGGCCGCGCCAAGGAGATCACACGCGAGCAGGCGCTCGAAATTATCAAGCGCGCCGAGGAAAACGGCCTCATGCACGACATGGTCAACATCGAAGAGCCGGGCGAGAGCGCGGCCATCTGCAACTGCTGCGCCTGCGCCTGCTTCGGCCTGCGCGTGGGCCTGATGTACGGCGCGCGCGACGCGATCCGCTCCAACTACGTTGCCGAGGTGGACGAGGCCAAGTGCGTCGCCTGCGGCCAGTGCGTGGAGACCTGCCCCGGCAACGCGCTCAAGCTCGGCCAGAAGCTCTGCTCGACCGAGGACCTGACACAGAAGCCGGACTACGTCAAGCTCTCCGAGACCCTGCATCCGAAGCGCACGTGGGACCCGAACTACCGCGAGGACCACGAGGACGTCGTGCCCACCGGCACCGCCCCGTGCAAGACCGCCTGCCCGGCGCACATCCCCGTGCAGGGCTACCTGAAGCTCGCCGCGCAGGGCCGCTACACGGACGCGCTCGAACTCATCAAGAAAGAAAACCCGTTCCCGGCCGTCTGCGGCCGCATCTGCAACAAGCGCTGCGAGGCCGAGTGCACCCGCGGCGACGTGGACGAGGCCGTCGCCATCGACGAGGTCAAGCGCTTCATCGCCGACCACGACCTGCACGAGGCCACGCGCTACGTGCCGAAGCTGCTCAACCAGATCGGCCGCCCGTACACGGAGAAGATCGCCGTCATCGGCGCCGGCCCTGCCGGCATGAGCTGTGCCTACTACCTCGCCAACAAGGGCTACCCCGTGACCGTGTTCGACCGCAACCCGGTGCCCGGCGGTATGCTCACGCTCGGCATCCCGAGCTTCCGGCTGGAAAAAGACGTGCTCAACGCCGAGATCGACATCCTGCGCGAGATGGGCGTCGAGTTCCAATGCGGCGTTGAGGTCGGCAGGGACATCACCATCGAGCAGCTGCGCGCGCAGGGCTACAAGGGCTTCTACGTTGCCATCGGCGCGCAGAAGTCGGCCAAGCTCCGCATCCCGGGCGAGGAGCTTGATGGCGTCTACGGCGGCGTGGACTTCCTGCGCGCCGTGAACCTCGGCCACGAGACGCATATCGGCAAGCGCTGTGCCGTCATCGGCGGCGGCAACGTGGCCATGGACGTCTGCCGCAGCGCGGTGCGCCTCGGCGCAGACGAGACGTACGTGCTCTACCGCCGCAGCGAAGCCGAGCTGCCCGCCGACCCCGAGGAGGTCAAAGAGGCGATGGAAGAGGGCGTGCAGTTCCGCTTCCTGACCGCCCCGGTCGAGATCCTCGGCACGGACGGCAAGGTCACGGGCATCCGTGTGGAGCGCATGGTGCTCGGCGAGCCGGACGAGAAGGGCCGCCGCAAGCCCGTCGGCACGGGCGAATTCGAGACGCTCGCGGTCGATTCCGTCATCGGCGCCATCGGCCAGACGGTCGACTGGGGCACGCTCGATACCGGCGCGCTCACGACGACGAAGAAGGGCACGGCCGAGGCCGACGCGCTGACCTATCAGACCGCGCAGCCGGACATTTTCGTCGGCGGCGACTGCTACACCGGCCCGAAGTTTGCCATCGACGCCATTGCCGCCGGCAAGGAGGCCGCCATCAGCCTGCACCGCTATGTGCACCCCGGCCAGACGCTCACCGCCGGCCGCGACCGCAGAGTCTACAAGGCGCTCGACAAGGAGCACGTGCTCATCGAGACGGCCGATTTCGATAAAGATCACCGCCAGATGCCGGGCTACAACGCCGCCAAGGCCAAGACCTTCTCCGACGCGCGCGTCACGTTCACGGAAGAGCAGGTGCGCAGGGAGTGCGCCCGCTGCCTCGGCTGCGGCGCAACGAAGGTGGACAGCTACCTGTGCATCGGCTGCGGCCTGTGCACCACGAAGTGCAAGTTCGATGCCATCCACCTCAAGAAGGTGCGCGACTGGCACGCGGGCTCGTATGAGACCATGCCGATCAAGGTCGCCGAGGGCGTCGTCAAGCGCGCGGGCAGCATCGTGAAAAAGGCGGTCAGCAAGTAATGCACGAGCTGGCACTGTGCGACGCGATGCTCAAAATGGTGCGCGATATCTCCCGCGAGCAGGCGCTCGAGGGCGTGCGCAGCATCACGGTCCGCGTCGGGACGCTCTCGGGCGTTGTCCCGCGCTTTCTCACCGACTGCTGGGTCGCCGTGACCGACGGCACGGAGTATGACGGCGTGCCCCTGCGCGTCGAGACGGAGGCTGGCCGCGCCCGCTGTCTCGACTGCGGGGCGGAGTTCGTCGCCGACGTTGAGGACCTCTCCTGCCCGGACTGCGGCGGAAAAAAGCTCATGCCCCTCTCCGGCCGCGACATGACCATTCAGGAGATCGAGGCGTACTGACCCCATATGCAAGCAGGCCCCCGCACCCGCGGGGGCCTGTTTGGGCCGCAAAATGCCCCCGGAAGCAGATCGCTTCCGGGGGCATCCTTCATGCACAAATCGAAATCAGAAGTCCGCGTTGCCGACCGTGCGCGGGTGCAGCTCCACATCGCGGATGTTGCTCACGCCGGTCAGGTACATGACCATGCGCTCAAAGCCGAGACCGAAGCCGGCGTGGCGGCAGCTGCCGTAGCGGCGCAGATCAAGATACCACCAGTAGTCTTCCTCGCGCAGGCCAAGCTCCTGCATGCGCTTGGTGAGCAGGTCGAGCCGCTCCTCGCGTTGGCTGCCGCCGATGATCTCGCCGATGCCCGGCACAAGGCAGTCCGCCGCGGCGACAGTCTTGCCGTCGTCGTTCATGCGCATGTAAAACGCCTTGATCTCCTTCGGATAATCCGTGACGAACACGGGCTTGTTGAACACCTGCTCGGTCAGGTAGCGCTCGTGCTCCGTCTGCAGGTCGATGCCCCACTCAACGGGGTAGTCGAACTTGTGGCCGGAGTCTTTGAGCAGCTTCACAGCGTCGGTATACGTGATGCGGCCGAAATCGTTGTCCACCACGTTGCGCAAGCGCTCGAGCAGGCCCTTGTCCACGAAGGAATTGAAAAATTCCATCTCCTGCGGGCACTTTTCGAGCACGGTGTTGATGATGAACTTCACCATCGCCTCCATGCACTCGAGATCGTCGTCGAGGTCGGCAAACGCCATCTCCGGCTCGATCATCCAGAACTCGGCGGCGTGGCGCTGGGTGTTGGAGTTCTCGGCGCGGAACGTCGGGCCGAAGGTGTACACGTCGCCAAAGGCGAGCGCGAAGTTCTCGGCGTTGAGCTGGCCGGACACGGTCAGGTTCGTGCTCTTGCCGAAGAAATCCTTGGAGAAATCGACCTTACCGTCCGCCGTGCGCGGAAGATTGTCGAGGTCGAGCGTCGTGACGCGGAACATCTCGCCCGCGCCCTCACAGTCAGAGCCCGTGATGATCGGGGTCTGGACGTAGACGAAGCCGCGGTCCTGGAAGAACGTGTGCACCGCCTGCGCGGCCACGCTGCGGACGCGGAACGTCGCGCTGAAGAGGTTCGTGCGCGGACGCAGATGCTGGATCGTGCGCAGGAACTCCACGCTGTGGCGCTTTTTCTGCAGCGGATAGTCCGGCGCGGACACGCCCTCGACCGTGACGCTGTCGGCCTTGAGTTCAAACGGCTGCTTGGCGTCCGGCGTGAGCACGAGCTCGCCGTGCACGATGAACGCCGCGCCGACGTTCTGGCGGGCGATCTCGTCGTAATTTTCGAGCTTGCCGCGCTCGAGCACGACCTGCAGGCTCTTGAAGCAGCTGCCGTCGTTGAGCTCGATAAAGCCGAAATTCTTCATGTCGCGGATCGTGCGCGCCCAGCCGCAGACGGTCATGGTCTGGCCGCCGAAGGTCTCCGGGGATGCATAGATGCCGGCGATGTGCTGTCTTTTCATATCATCAGCCTCGTTTCCGATGGATTTTGAGAGATAACTTCCTTATTATACGCACAATGCGCGTGTTTTTCAACCGCTTCTTGCGCGCACAAACACAAAACCGGCGGATTTCCCGCCGGTTTTGCTCAGAGATTCGCTGTTATGCGATGATGTGGATCGCAGCGTGGTTGTTGCGCAGCGTCACGTCCGTCGTCACGCCGCCGGCCTCGCCGTCGCGCGTCCAGGCCACGGGCTCTTCAAATGTGAAGCGCAAATTCTTCGACTGCACGAGGATGACGTTCTCGTTGTCGTAATACTGGTTGAGCACGCCCGTGATGATGCGGCTCAGGTCGCCGAACTGCTTCGGACGGCGGATGAGCAGCGTCTCGAACAGGCCGTCGCCCAGGCTCACGAGGTCCTTGCGCAGGCGCACCATGCCGGCCACGGAGGTCGAGTTCGACACGCCGCCGAAGATGAAGTCGCCGTCGACCGTGCCGCCGTCGTACTCCACGTGCGCGCAGTAATGGTCGATGGCGTTGAGCCGGCCCATCGCCTCGAGCACGTAGGCCAGGTGGCCGAGCGCCTGCTTTTCGTTCTGCGGCGTCTCATAACTCACGGCCGTGAACGCGCCGAACGCCGCGACGTAGGTGAAAAAGCTCTGCTCGCCGAAGCTGCCGACATCAAACGCCGTCGGCGTGCCGGTCACGATGCGCAGGGCCGCGTCCGTCGCGTTTTTCGGCAGGCCAAGCGTCGAGGCCACATCGTTCGTCGTGCCCATCGGGATATAGCCCAGCGGGGGCGGGTTCGGCACCTGCATCAGGCCCGAGACGACCTCGCTGAGCGTGCCGTCGCCGCCGATGCAGGCCACGGTGTCATACTCCGCCGCGTGCTGCGCGGCAAACACGGTCGCGTCGCCGCGGCCCTGCGTGAAGTACACCGTCGTCAGGTATCCGCCGCTGTCGAGAATGTTCATCACCTCGCCGAAGCCGGTCTTGTAGCCGCTGCGTCCGGCCATGGGGTTGATGATCAGCATCATACGTTTTTTCATAATCAGCCTCCTGTCGGGGTAGCAAAAAGGGCATGGCAAACTGCCATGCCCCCGAGATTCTGTGGATCAGCCAAGCTCGTTCATTTTCTGAGCCATCGCAGACTTCTTGTGCGCTGCGTTGTTCTTGTGAATCAGACCCTTGCCGGCCGCGCGGTCAACAGCCTGGACAGCAACTTTATAGGTACTGACGGCTGCGTCACGGTTGCCTTCGGCAACAGCCGCATCAAACTTCTTCAGGTTGGTCTTCAGGGCGGATTTCTCAGCCTTGTTTTTCAGATTCTGCAGCTTGGACTTTTCGTCTCTCTTCATTGCGGACTTGATGTTCGGCATTTCTCAATCGCCACCTCCTCCTATAAAATTCAGTCATGGGTATGACCGTGCAATGTTCTGCAAGTGTTGATGATATCATCAAACCCTTCAAATTGCAAGCACTTTTTTCGATTTTCATTATAAATGTATCCATTTGTGGCAACGCTTCCAGTGAGCCACAAGATGTGGCGTCAGAAAGGAGTCTGTTATGCCGAATTTTCCCCGCACCGACCTCGCCGTCGAGGCCGAAGCCATCCACCGCAGCGCAGCCGCCGTCACGGAACTGCCCGGCGTGCGCGCCGAGGAGACGAACCGCCGCGGCTTTTCCGTGACCGAGGTGCACGTGCTCGACGCCGCCGGCGAAAATGCATTATGTAAACCGATTGGCGACTACTACACCCTCGCGCTCGACCCGCTGCTGCGGCGCGAGGACGATGCGTTTGAAAACGCGGCGCAGACGCTCGCTGAGCTGCTGCGCGGCGTGCTGCCGCTGATGCCGGACGCCTCCGTGCTCGTTGTCGGTCTCGGCAACCGGGCGATCACGCCCGACGCCGTCGGCCCGGACGCGATCGACAGCGTCATGGTCACGCGCCACCTGCGCGAGCAGCTGCCGGAGCATTTCGGACAGTTCCGCCCCGTGGCCGCGCTCGCGGCCGGCGTGCTCGGCACGACGGGCGTGGAATCCGCCGATATGATCCGCGCGCTCGCGGCCCACCTACGCCCGGACGCCATCATCGCCGTAGACGCACTCGCCTGCGCGGAGCTCGACCGCCTCGGCCGCACCGTCCAGCTCACGGACACCGGCATCACGCCCGGCAGCGGCGTCGGCAATGACCGCGCCGGTCTCAGCCGCGACACGCTCGGCATTCCGGTCGCGGCCATCGGCCTGCCGACCGTCATTGACGCCGGCGGCTTTTCGGACGACCCCCGCGCAGAGCAGATGTTCGTCACACCGCGCGATATCGACACCGTAGTGCGTGATGCGGCCAAACTCATCGGCTACGGCATCAATCTCGCGCTGCACGACGGGCTGACCATCGGCGACGTGGATATGTTCCTGTCCTGAGGCAATGTTTCACGTGAAACACGCCCGCCGGATTTCGCATTGTTTCACGTGAAACATCACAAAAATTTGCCGCAGCGCCTCCAAGCGGTTGAAAACGCGGCCGCACGCTGTTATAATAGCTGCAAACACGATTCAGGAGGCAAACCATGGGCAAAATCATTGCCGTCGCCAACCAGAAAGGCGGAGTCGGCAAGACGACCACGTGCGTGAATCTGACCTGCGCGCTCAAAAAGCGCGGGCGGCGCGTGCTCCTCGTCGACTGCGACCCACAGGGCAACAGCACCTCCGGCATGGGCGTGGACAAAACCGCGACGCCCAACTGCTACGACATGCTGATGAACGGCGCAGCCGCAGCCGACTGCATCCGCAGCACGAAATACGGCGACGTGCTGCCAGCAAATATGAATCTCTCCGGCTGCTCTGTGGAGCTCGTGAGCTCCGAGCAGCGGGAATACATCATGAAAACTGCGCTCGCCGCGGTGCAGGACGATTACGACTTCATCCTCATCGACTGTCCGCCGTCGCTCGAGCTGCTGACGATCAACGCGCTCGTCGCGGCCGACAGCGTACTTATCCCGGTGCAGTGCGAATATTACGCGCTCGAGGGCATTGCCGACCTCATGCGCAGCATCAAAATGTGCAACAAGCGCCTGAATCCGGAACTGACGGTGCAGGGCATCGTCATGACCATGTACGACGGCCGCACGAAGCTGTCCGATCAGGTCGTGAACGAGGTGCGCAAATTCTTCGGCAAAAAGGTCTACAAGACCATGATCCCGCGCAACGTGCGCCTGTCCGAGGCGCCGAGCCACCGCAAACCCGCCATCGCCTACGACAAAGAGTCGAAGGGCGCGCGGGCGTACCTGCATCTGGCGGGTGAGCTCATCAAGCGCGAGGAAAAGGCGGCAAAAGCGGCGGAGGCCGCGGCCGCGGCGGCCGCAGCGGAGGTGGAACATGGGTAAAGACGGAAAGAAGGGTCTCGGCATGGGCCTCGGCGCGCTCTTCGGGGAGGAATATCCGGCCCCGCAGCCGGAACGCGAGGAGACAGCGCCCGACCTGCTGCCGATCGAGAAGATCGAGCCGCGCGCCGACCAGCCGCGCAAGCACTTTGACCCGGAGGCGCTGGAAATGCTCGCAGAATCCATCCGGACGTATGGGCTCATCCAGCCGATCACGGTCCGGCCGCTCGATGGCGGATTTTATCAGATCATCGCGGGCGAGCGCCGCTGGCGCGCCAGCCGCATGGCCGGGCTCAAGGAAGTGCCGGTGCGCATCCTGACAGCGGACGAGCAGCGCGCCATGGAGATGGCGCTGGTCGAAAACCTCCAGCGTGAGGATCTGAATCCCATTGAAGAGGCGAAGGGCTACCGCGCCCTGCAGGATGTCTACGGCATGACGCAGGACGATGTGGCGCAGAGCGTGGGCAAATCGCGCCCCGCCGTCGCAAACGCGACGCGGCTGCTGGCGCTGTCCGAGCCGGTGCTGAAGCTCGTCGAGGACGGCACGCTCTCCGCCGGGCACGCGCGCGCGCTCCTGCCGCTCAGCGACCAGGAAATGCAGCTTGCCGCGGCGAAAACCGTCATTGAAAAGGGCCTGTCCGTGCGCCGGGCGGAAGCGCTGGCCGCGCAATTACTGAAGGATACGCTGGAAAAACCGGCAAAAAAGGCCGCCGGTGTGGATTATCTCGGCGAATGCGCGCGGCATCTCGAGCAGGTGCTCGGCCGCAAGGTGCGCATGACGCAGGGCCGAAAGACCGGGCGCATCGAACTGGAATACTACGACGCGGACGACCGCGAGGCGCTGCTGCAGGCGCTCGAGGCCATCGGCCGCAGAAACTGATACACATAGAATGAGGAGACAGAGACACCATGATTGACATTCGACTGATCCGCGAAAACCCCGATCTCGTTCGGGAAAACATCCGCAAAAAATTTCAGGACGCCAAGCTCCCGCTCGTCGACGAAGTGATTGAGCTCGACAAGGCCAACCGCGCCGCCATCAACGAGGCGTCGAATCTGCGCGCTGAGCGCAACGCCCTGTCGAAAAAAATCGGCATGCTCATGGGGCAGGCGAAAAAAGATCCCTCCAAGCTTGAAGAGGCCGAGGCCGTCAAGGCGCAGGTCACCGCGCAGGCGGCGCGTCTGGCCGAGCTTGAAAAGCAGGAGGAGGAACTCGAGGCCAAGATCCACAAGATCATGCTCACCATCCCGCAGATCATCGACCCCAGCGTGCCGCTCGGCCCGGACGACAGCTGCAACGTGGAGGTGCAGCGCTTCGGCGAGGCCGTCGTGCCAGATTTCCCGATCCCGTACCACACGGAGATCATGGAGCGCTTCGACGGCATTGATCTCGACGCCGCACGCCGCGTCTCCGGCAACGGATTTTACTATCTCATGGGCGACATCGCCCGTCTGCACGAGGCCGTGCTGGCCTACGCGCGCGATTTCATGATCGGCAAGGGCTTTACCTACTGCATCCCGCCGTTCATGATCCACGGCAACGTGGTCGAGGGCGTCATGAGCCAGACGGACATGGACGCCATGATGTACAAGATCGAGGGCGAGGACCTCTATCTGATCGGCACGAGCGAGCACTCCATGATCGGCCGCTACATCGATCAGATCCTCACCGAGGATCAGCTGCCGCAGACGATGACGTCCTATTCGCCCTGCTTCCGCAAGGAAAAGGGCGCGCACGGCATCGAGGAGCGCGGCGTGTACCGCATCCACCAGTTTGAAAAGCAGGAGATGATCGTCGTCTGCCGCCCGGAGGAGAGCATGGACTGGTACGAGAAGCTCTGGCGCTACTCCGTCGAGCTCTTCCGCAGCCTGGATATCCCGGTGCGCCAGCTCGAGTGCTGCTCCGGCGACCTTGCCGACCTGAAGGTCAAGTCCTGTGACATCGAGGCCTGGAGCCCGCGCCAGCAGAAGTACTTTGAGGTCTGCTCCTGCTCGAACCTCGGCGATGCGCAGGCCCGCCGCCTGCACATCCGCATCAAGGGCAAGGACGGCAAGAATTATCTCGCCCACACGCTCAACAACACCTGCGTCGCCCCGCCGCGTATGCTCATCGCGTTCCTCGAGAACAACCTGCAGCCCGACGGCAGCGTCGTCATTCCCGAGGTGCTGCGCTCGTACATGGGCGGCACGGAAGTCCTCGTACCCAAGCACTGAAACGACAAAGAAAACAGGGGAGGCAGCATCATGAAAAAGCCCGGTTGGCTCGATGAATTCAAGGTATTCATCTCACGCGGCAACGTCATTGACCTGGCCGTCGGCGTTGTGGTCGGCGGCGCGTTCACGGCCATCGTCACCGCGCTCGTCAACGATATCATCAATCCGCTCATCTCGCTCATCATCGGCGGGCTGGACTTCTCCGGCCTGAACATCGGCGTGTTCCCGATCGGCGACCTGATCATGTCTATCATCAACTTCCTGTGTATTTCGCTCGTCGTGTTCTGGATGGTGAAGATCATCAACCGCTTCAACCGCAAGAAAGAAAAGGAGCCCGAACCGGAAGCCCCGGCCAAGCCGACCACGGACGAGCTGCTGGCGGACATTCTCGCCGAGCTCAAGCTGCAAAATGGCCGCGCCGAGGCCGCCAAGACACTGGACGCCGCAGAAGAGGAAGAATCTTCCGCTTCGGAGCGATAAAAATAACACTTGACAACCCAAGGCTCATATGTTATAGTATATGAGCCTTGAGGGTCAAGTTCATATCGCGGAGTGGAGCAGTTCGGTAGCTCGTCGGGCTCATAACCCGGAGGTCGCAGGTTCAAATCCTGTCTCCGCAACCATATCGAGTGTTCATAACGGATTTGATGTTATGAACACTCGATTTTTTATGCTTCTTTTGGAGAGCAGGCATTTCGCCTGCTCTCCTTCGTTATGCGGGAATATATTCCACGGCCACGCCCTGCCTTGTTTCGGAGATATAATGGCTTGTCAGAGGCGCTGCCGGGATGTCGATGTACCCCACAAAGCGGTAGTGAATTGCGATTCGCTGTGTTCTACTTTTTCCGACGCCCTGCGTTTCGTACACCTCGATATGGTCAATAAGCTCCCGCAGCAGCGGTGCGGTCAGCTCGTCCATCTGCATAAACTTTCGGATGGCAGCGATAAACTTGTCCTTATTGGCCGCTTGCCGCTCCGCCTCCGCAATTTGCTCCCGGAGCTGTGGAATCTTCACTTTCAAGGCAAGCTGCTCTACATCGTATTCGTGGGTAATTTGCAGGAAGCCCTCGTCGGAAAGAAGCCCTTCCGCATTCTTTTCAAAGGCCTTTTTGTAGAGTCGGGACACGGCTTCTGTTCGCATCCGTGCCTTTTGCAGCTCTCCCTCAAGGCGCTTCTTTTCCTCTGCGATTTCCCGGTTGGACTTGCGTTCCAGAAGGTCGGCGAACATTGGCTCGTCGTCCCGCAGAAATTGCGCCATTCGTTGTAGCTCCAGTTTTACCACCTGCTCGATAGCGTCCGCCCGCACATAGTGCCGGGTCGGGCAACTGCCACGGTAGTCTTTTACATAGTTGGAACAGGAGAAAAAGCATATATTCTTATTGATGGTGTTGACGTGATACCACAGCTTGTGACCGCAGTCGGCGCAGTACAGCAGATCAGAAAAGATGCTCTTTTCGCCATTCTCCGATTTCGGCGCACGGCGCTTTGTCCGTTTGATGATCTTCTTTTGTACCTGCTCAAAGGTGTCCCGGTCGACAATCGGCTCGTGAACATCCTTGAAGATGACCCAGTTTTCTTCCGGGTTATCGATGCGGGTCTTATCCTTGAAGGATTTAGAGTAGGTCTTGAAATTGATCACATCGCCGCAGTATTCCTGCTGGGTCAGGATTTTACGAATGGTGCTGTTTTTCCATCGGTAAGGGTTTGGCTGCGTCTTTTTGCCGCCCCTGCCGATGCCTTTTTCGTGCCAGTACGCCGTGCAGTTGAGAATCCCATTTTCCTGTAAAATGCGGGCAATGGTGTCGTTGCCCTTACCCTCCAGACACATACGGAAAATGTCCCGCACCACCTGAGCGGCCTCCGGGTCAATGATCCAGTGCTTTTTGTTCAGCGGGTCTTTCCTGTAGCCGTAGGGCGGCTGGCCCAGCGGTTCGCCGGAATTTCCCCGGATACGATGGGCAGACCGCACCTTGCGGCTGATGTCCCGGGCGTACATCTCGTTCATCACATTTCGAAATGGGGCAAGCTCATTTTCGCCGTCATCGCTGTCTACGCAGTCATTCACCGCAATGAAACGGATATTGTGTTCCGGGAAGAAGGTGTCTGTGTAGTACCCAACACCGAGATAATCTCTGCCAAGCCGGGACATATCCTTGACGATGACCGCTGTCACATAGCCCATTTCGACATCCTCAATCATTTTCTGAAAAGACGGACGGTTGAAATTCGTGCCGGTATAACCGTCGTCCACATAGAAACGGGTATTCCCGAGGCTATTTTCTTTGGCGTATTTCTGCAATAAACGCTTTTGATTGGCTACGGAGTTACTGTCGCCTTCCGCTCCATCATCACGGGACAGGCGGCAGTACAGCGCTGTCAATCCCGATTGTTCTTTTTTCTTTTTCGACTGCATAAGTCCTCCTTCCCGGCAGCCGAACACACATATTCCGCTGCTATTGTATCGGATGCTTGACCGGGCGTCAAAGGTATGAGATTGCTGACCACTGTTCTTTGTACACGGTCACGCAGATTAGTTTGAGAGCTGCGCTCAAATTCTGCAGAAACAAAATAGATCACATCCCCAATTTTGTATTCGTGGACTTTTCCGTCGGATACGCCGACGATCCAATTCGTTTGCCGCTTCATTTTCTATCACTCCTTATCGTTCCTTCCGCCCACGCTGGCGGATGAGGTATTTGCGATAATATTCGCAAGCCTTGATGATAAAATCCTCCGTCTTTCCGGCATCCAAACCTTTGGGAAGAACCTCCCGCAGGCGGGATGCGGGGACCTTCACCGTCTCCCGCTGATTTGCTTTTTCTTCGCTCATAAGGAACTGGATCACATCCTTCGTCAGCAGCCCTTCACGGTCGGCCTTGTGCATTCGCCATGCCTGCGAATAAGATGGCGTGCAGTCGTTGATCTCACATTGCTCCAGCACATCCCGCTGGCTGTATTCATCGAGATAGGACAACTCCACGCCGACAGAGAACGCAATTTCCTCCTTGTCCATCTTTTCCAGCAATTCCGGGATGAGGTAGGTCAAGCGAATATAGCGCTGAACCTGCCTGCCGCTGTCTGTATCGGAAATATCATCCCGGGACTTGTGGCCAACTTGTCCACAAGCGATTCCCTGATGGGACAGTGCTTCCATTTTCAACTTGTAAGCATACGCCTTTTCACTGGGCAGGATATGCTCCCGGTGCAGATTGCTGTCCACCAAGGCAATGGCGGCGGCATCCCGGTCAAGAGTGCAAATCAGCACGGGAACTTCTGTCAGACCTGCCTTCCGGGCAGCATACAGGCGGCGGTGGCCGCTGATGACTTCATATTCATCGCTGTTTTCAACGGAACGGACGATCAACGGGGAAAGAACACCATTCTCCCGGATACTTTCCGAAAGAGCAGCCATCTCCTCGTTGTCCTGTACCTTGTAGGGATGGCCTTCAAACGGGCGCAGCTGTTCAATTCTTAAGAGCGCCGGTTTCATTGGCACTGTGTTTTTGTTATTCATTGTTGACCTTCTTTCTCTTTTTCGGGTAGTAAATATCACTCTCTAAGTCTTATTTCCTTCCGATTCCCGGACTTCTGGAATTCCGATAATCGGACTTTTGGGTAAACTCCTTTAAGTAGATGCGGTTGGCCTTGCCCTGCCCCTGACGGCGGCGCTCGATAAGGTCGGCTGCATCCAGCTCTGCAAACAGGCGGCAGACCTTTTCGTGTCCGAAATGCAGCAGCTCCTGCGCCTGATGGATGGTGAAATATTGGTAGACCCGACCGTGCTCGTCTTTCCAGTCGTTTTTCTCGGATAGGGACAGCCGATCCAGCAGCAGACCGTAGAGCATCTTGGCATCGGTGGAAACAGTTTGGTAAATCTCATCTGTGAACAGCAGCTTTGGGATACGGTAAAAGGTGAAATGTTCGGAGTCGTTGACTGTAAAATATGGGTTCATTGAATTCCTCCTCTCGCTTGAATTTGTCACGCTTTTCAAAGCGGATTTTTGAGGTTAAGGTGTTGCTGTATTGCTTGGGTTGATTTGGGTTCAAAAAAGCCTTGTATTTCAGGGCTGTCCGCACCTTAAAAGCGTAGCGCCGATGCCCGCTTTCGGCGCTGCCGTTCGGCTGCCTTCAGCCGTTTCTGCTTGGCGGCGCAGGCCGGACAATAACGCTGATTCTTCGCCCTCGACGCAAACGCCTGACGGCACAGCACACAGCGCTTGCCGCCGGTCGGCTTCATTATCTCGGCGTGCAGCCCTTCGTCCACTGGGAGCACGGCACTCTTGAAGTAGTTGCAGTAGATGCCGTACTTGCTGATGCTCTGGACGCAGACACAGGGCTCGCCGTCGTCCAGCAGCAGGCAGTTGCCGCCGTCGTAGTTGGCGCACAGCTTCCGCAGCAGGGCGTTGACTCTTTTCGCCTGCTGCGGTGTGATTTTGATGACCATTGGAAAAACCTCCTCTCACTTGTTACTAAAATGGGTAGGTGTTTGGTGACCCTCTTCTCCAAAATTTCTGCTATTTAATTTTCAAGGTGCACACGGAAGACCTCAGAGCGGCGGACTACGCCGGGCTCCTCTATCGCCTCTCACTTTTCCTTTGCCGAATTTTCCTGCAAAATTCCCGCACTTTTTCAAAAATTCACCTCTTTCAAGGCACACGGGGAGAACCCCTCAATAGGTAGGCAGCGAGAAGGGTCGTTTATTAACCCCCTGTGAAAAAATTCTCCCTATTAGGTAGCCAGCGAGAAGGTTAATTTATAGATCCCCTCACTAATCAACTGGGAACTTTTTCGCAGAAAAAACGAAGAAAATTTTGTAAACTTTTTATGAACAACTCAATGGCTGTGAGTTCTGCAAAGACCTCCTCACTTACTTTGAATTTGGGTGTCCTTTTGTGGGGGTGTTTTTGGACGGTTCTCAAAATTTTTCTCTCTACTTACTTTGAATTGAGCCGCAGATTTTGAGGGTGTTCTTGAAAATTTTCTTCCGAAACGCAAACAGAGGCGCAGCCAACGGATTTCTCCGAAGGCTGCGCCTCTGTATTTTGGTATTCTCTTTTCTCCAAATGGTGTTGAGAAAATGATAGGTTTATGGTATAATGCTGTTAATCTTCTGGAAGGAGAACTGTTTGATGACGCCTTTAAGTGAGTTAATACGGGTCGTGCGCAAGAAAGCCTTGATGTCACAGGAGGATTTCGCAAAAACGCTGAATGTATCCGTTGGAACGATAAACCGTTGGGAAAACGCCAAAACCAAGCCGAATATCACAGCAATGAAAAAAATCAAGGCATTTTGTGAAGAAAACAACATCCCCTTTGATGAGATCGAAGCGGCGTGGATCGCCCAAAAGGAGTAATTACAATGGCTGATGTAAAGAAAGATCAAGAGCGGGACGAGCTGTTCCGCCGCATCTATAAAATCGCCACCGACCTTGTTCACGCAGGTCATGTGGCGGAGTGGGACTTCAAATCTTATGTGCTGGGCACGATGTTTTACCGCTATATTTCGGAGAACTTCACCGCCTATATCAACGAGGGCGAGTACGCCGCCGGGAACAAGGACTTTGACTACGCCAAAATGCCGGACGCCGAGGCGGAGACTGCCCGTGAGGGACTGGTGCAGGAAAAGGGCTTCTTCATTCTGCCCTCCGAATTGTTCTGCAATGTCCTCGCCCGGGCGGACAAGGACGACAACCTGAACGAGACGCTGGAGCGTGTATTCAACCACATTGAGAGCAGTGCCGCCAGCGGAGACGCTGAGAATGATTTTGCAGGTCTGTTTGACGATTTCGATGTGAACAGCAAGGCCATCGGTGAGACCGTCGCCAAGCGCAACAAAGTGCTGGTGGAGCTGCTGAACGGTGTGGCGCAGATGCCGCTGTTCTCCACCGATGGCATCAATCCAGACCTGTTTGGTGATGCCTACGAATATCTGATGGGAATGTACGCCGCCAATGCCGGTAAAAAGGGCGGTCAGTATTTCACTCCCGCCGATGTTTCGGAGCTGCTGGCCCGCCTCGGCACCATTGGCAAAACGAAAATCAACAAGGTCTATGATCCAGCCTGCGGCTCCGGTTCTCTGCTGCTGAAGGTGGAAAAAGTGCTGGGCAAGGATAATATCGAGCGAGGCTTCTACGGTCAGGAGATCGACCTGACCACTTACAACCTCTGCCGCATCAATATGTTCCTGCATAACATCGAGTTCGATAAGTTCAGCATTGTCAGGGAGGACACTTTGCTTAGCCCGCAGCATTGGGACGACCAGCCCTTTGAGCTGATCGTATCCAATCCGCCGTTTTCCGTGCCGTGGGAGGGCGATAAGAACCCGCTGCTTATCAATGACCCGCGCTTTTCGCCTGCCGGAGTGCTGGCTCCCGCTTCCAAGGGCGATATGGCGTTTATTATGCACAGCCTTTCGTGGCTGGCTTCCAACGGTGCAGCGGCCATCGTTTGCTTCCCCGGCATTATGTACCGTGGCGGGGCCGAACAGAAGATCCGCAAGTATCTGGTGGATAACAACTTTGTGGACGCTATCATTCAGCTGCCCTCCAACCTGTTCTTAAATGTCACGATCTCCGTGGATATTATGCTGCTGAAAAAGAACAAGACGGACAACGCCGTTCTGTTTGTGGATGCCTCCAAGGAGTTTGTGAAGGTTACGAAGAACAACCGGCTCTCCGAGGACAATATCCGGCGCATCGTATCCACCGTGGCAGAGCGTAAGGACGAACAGCATTTTGCCCGCCTTGTGCCGAACGACGAGGTCGGCAGCAAACAGAACAATTATAATCTCTCTGTTTCTACCTATGTGGAGCAGGAGGATACCCGTGAGAAGATCGACATCGTGAAGCTGAACGCCGAGATCGCTGAAATTGTCGCACGAGAACAGAAATTGAGAGAGGAAATTGATCGAATTATTGGGGAGATTGAGGGATGAGCAATATAGCAGAATTAAGGAGCCTCAATGGGTTGAATCACGGCATACACAAGCATTGGATTTGGGGTGACAAAGATAATTTCTATCTGAGCTGTGATTATCTCCAAAAGGTGAATTTTTGTATTCAGGATTTGAATGCAGAAATTTACAATCTACAAACTCCATCAATGAAAGAGGTTGTATATATTATCGCTTTGGTTGATTGGGTTTGCGAAGCTGTCGATTCAATCCATACAATCTTGAAGAAGGAAGTTATAGATTATCTTAATCTGGAAGTCGATGCGGATTGCAAACAAGCAAAAAAGTATTTTAAGGCTATCCGCTCATTTGTCGTTGCACATCCATTGAACACCACTCATCATAAGGCGTATGGCATGGACGGCGATTTAATTTGTGTCGATGTTAGAAACCGCACATCAAAGCTTACAGAAACCTGCTCGAATTTAAATGACTGGCTTTTATTAAATCTTGACGGGTTGAAAGAAAATGCTCAAGGCATTCAGTCAGATTTTATTCTGTATGTTTATTCTCAAAGGCTGGATAAGATGAGATACTTCAAGTACATAAGAGCAAATTTTTCGGATTTATATTATGTAGCAGAGTCGCAAATTAAACGGTTGTATGCGCTTGATTCAAGGTTGAAAAATCTGACGAAAAAGAAGGTGGGCATACAATGACAAAACTCGAAAAACTGATTCAGGAACTCTGCCCCAATGGGGTTGAATATAAACCTCTTGGCGATATTGCCACTATATCCAGAGGTGGAAGTTTTCAAAAGAAAGACTATACAGAAAATGGAGTTCCTTGTATTCATTATGGGCAGATCTATATGCATTATGGACTTTTCGCCGAGAAAACGCTGTCCTATATTAGCGATGAAGTTGCTCAAAAGCAGAAATTTGCTGAACCCGGCGATATTATTATGGCAGTCACCAGCGAAAATATAGATGATGTTTGTAAATGCATGGCGTGGCTTGGAAACGAAAAGGTTGCAGTAAGCGGGCATACCGCTATTATCCGTCATTCAATCAATCCGAAATACCTTGTCTATTGGCTTCATTCCTCTGCGTTTTACCAGCAAAAGGCAAAAATCGCTCATGGCACAAAAGTAATCGAGGTTGCACCAGTGAAGTTGGCTGATGTGATTCTTCCCGTCCCGCCCCTGCCGGTGCAGCGTGAAATTGTCCGCATACTGGACAATTTCACAGAGCATATTACTGAACTTACTGAACAACTTAACTTAGAACTTACCGCCCGAAAAAAGCAATATGAATTCTATCGAAATCAGCTCTTGACTTTTGATGCACAGGGTGCGACGATTTTGACAGACAGACAGACAGACAGACAGACAGACAGACAGACAGACAGACAGACAGACAGACAGACAGACAAGCCTAACGCCCTAAATCGTCTGTGTCAATATGTTTCTGAATTTATTTTCGTTAAATTAAGCGATATTTCCGTGAACTGCGATAGCCTGAGGAAACCCGTTACCAGCGGAAATCGTGAAGCTGGTAATATTCCGTACTATGGTGCATCTGGCATTGTTGACTATGTAAAGGACTATATTTTTGATGGTGATTATCTGCTGATTTCCGAGGATGGTGCAAATCTATTGGCACGGAACACACCGATTGCATTTTCTATCAGCGGGAAGAACTGGGTTAATAACCACGCTCATATTCTCCGATTCAACAATCGCATAACACAGAGATATGTAGAAATTTATTTGAACTCTATTGATCTATCGCCGTATATTTCAGGTGGCGCACAACCAAAGTTAAATCAGCAAAACCTTTACAAGATCCCTATTCCATTACCGTCGTATCAAAAGCAGAAAGAAATTGTTACCATTCTCGACCGCTTCGACACCCTCTGCACCGACCTTTCCTCCGGCCTTCCCGCCGAAATCGAAGCCCGTCAAAAGCAATATGAATATTACAGGGACAAGCTGTTGACATTTGGAGAGAGATTCAATTAGGAAGGGAGCGCTATTGATGCCAAGCGAAGAGAATAATGGATATGTTCTTCCCATATTGAATGGCATTGCCACCTTCATGCAAGGCGCAGTAGCTGTTTTCAAAAAAGCTGGTGAATGGTATCGTGACAACGAAGAAACCATCAGAAACTTTATAATCAGTTTTTCGAATTTTAGCACTTGTTGTTCTGCAATAGAAAAGATGGCTCAGCGCCAAATTATGTTTTCTGATGATATTTCCATCGATTTTGCAGAAGCAATTTGCAATTCTGATAATATTGATACGCTGGTAGAGGATTATTACTTTGGCACAGATACTCATCATATTGATATTGTGATGAATCGGTGCGACAAGGCTGAATGTTTACGAGATTATCAGAATTTGTTTTTACAAATCACCGATACATACAGCCGGCAACAGTATCATCTTGCTTGTATCGGACTGTTTGCGATTGCAGACGGACTAATGGCAGATATTTCGACTATGAAGAAGACCACCAGTTTTGAGAAACGGATAAAATCCATTGAACAAAAAATGGCGGATAAAATTGAACTGGACACCATCGATCGTCGGACATTTTTCATACACTTGCAGTTTGACTCTTTGGGTGACAACCTCTCGAATTCTGTATTCGGCTTTTCTGATTTTACCAGGGACGAACCCAACGAACTGAACAGGCATTGGCTTCTCCATGGAAGAACACATAAAACATATAGTCGATATGATTTTTTGAAAATATTGCTTTGGATTGATCAATTGGTATTCTTGGATAGTATAATCAACATTACAAGCGGAGGTGACGATAAGTGAGCTATTTCAATATAGTTGCTCAAAGCAGCGAAAGCACTGTTGTCACCGAATACAAGCCGCAGTCGAAGCGCTCGGAGGCTTATCAGAGCGAAGCAGACTTGGAAAAGGAGTTTATCCGTCTGCTTTGCGAGCTGGGCTATGAGCGCCTGACCATCCATAAAGAGGCTGACCTGATTGCCAATCTGCGGACGCAGCTGGAAAAGCTGAATAACTATCGCTTTACGGACGGCGAATGGAAGCGTTTCTGGGACGAGGTGCTGGCAAACACAAACTCCGGCATTCTCGAAAAGACCCGGCTGATTCAGGAGGACTATGTGCAGGTGCTCCGCCGGGATAACGGGGAAAGCAAAAATATCCAGCTCATTGACAAGAAGTGCATACACAACAACAGCCTGCAGGTCATCAATCAGTATGCCATCTCTGCCGAGGAAGGCGCTGCCCACAATAACCGCTATGATGTGACAGTGCTGGTCAACGGTCTGCCGCTGATCCATATCGAGCTGAAGCGCCGGGGCGTTCCCATTCGGGAAGCCTTCAATCAGATCGACCGCTATCAGCGGGATAGCTTCTGGGCATCCAGCGGGCTTTACGAGTTTGTGCAGATTTTCGTGATCTCCAACGGCACAAATACGAAGTATTATTCCAATACCACCCGTTTCAACCATATCAAGGATACCAAAGCGCAGAAAGCCAAGAAGTCCAAAACCAGCAATAGCTTTGAGTTCACTTCGTTCTGGGCGGATGCGAACAACCGCATTATCCCCGATCTCGTGGACTTTACCAAGACCTTTTTCTGCAAGCACACCATTCTGAATATCCTTACCCGCTACTGCGTGTTCACGGCGGAAAATATGCTGCTGGTGATGCGGCCATATCAAATCGTCGCCACCGAGCGCATTTTGAACCGCATTGAGATCGCCAACAATTATAAAAAATACGGCACCGTAGCAGGCGGCGGGTACATCTGGCACACCACCGGTAGCGGCAAAACACTGACCTCTTTCAAGACGGCGCAGCTTGCCACGAAACTGGATTACATCGACAAGGTGCTTTTTGTCGTGGACCGCAAGGATCTGGACTATCAAACGATGAAGGAATATGACCGCTTTGAAAAGGGCGCTGCCAACAGCAACACCTCTACAGCGGTGCTGAAGCGTCAGTTGGAAGATGACAACGCCAAGATCATCATTACCACCATCCAGAAGCTGGCAACTTTCATCAAAAAGAACGCCGGACACAGCGTTTTTGATAAGCGAGTTGTTATCATTTTTGATGAGTGCCACCGGAGTCAGTTCGGGGATATGCATCAAGCCATTACGAAGTATTTCAAGAAGTACAACCTCTTTGGCTTTACCGGAACGCCCATCTTTGCAGTCAATGCAGGCGTAAGCAAGAACCCTACGCTTCGCACAACAGCGCAAGCGTTCGGCGACCAGCTTCACGCCTATACCATTGTGGACGCCATTAACGACAAAAACGTGCTGCCCTTCCGGGTGGACTACATCAAGACAATGGACGCCGAGCCGGATATTGACGACAAGGAAGTTTGGGACATCAACCGGGAAAAGGCGTTTCTTGCCCCGGAACGCATCCGACTGGTCACAGATTACATTCTGACGCATTTTGACCAGAAGACCTACCGGGGTGATAAAACCTATACATACAGCGTATTGCAGAATATCGCCGAGGTTGCCTCTGCCGGCAGCAAGCAGCAGATCGAGGAAATCAAGCAGAAGCAGCGGGTCAGCGGGTTCAACTCCATCTTTGCCGTGTCCAGCGTGGATGCTGCAAAGCTCTACTACGCCGAGTTTCAGAGGCAAATGGCGGAAAATCCGCAGAAGCGGCTGAAGGTTGCCGTCATTTACAGCTATGGAGCGAATGAGGAAGAAACAGATGGTATTCTTGACGAGGAGAATCCGGAGGATACCTCCGCACTTGACCAAAGTTCCCGTGATTTTCTGGATGCGGCCATCCGTGACTATAACGGGATGTTCCACACCAACTATTCCACAGACGGGGACAAATTCCAGAATTACTATAAGGATGTTTCCCTGCGGATGAAGAACAAGGAACTTGACCTGCTGATCGTGGTCAATATGTTCCTGACCGGCTTCGACGCCACGACGCTGAATACGCTGTGGGTGGATAAAAACCTGAAAATGCACGGGCTGATTCAAGCATATTCCCGCACCAACCGGATTCTCAATTCCATCAAGGTGTTCGGCAACATCGTTTGCTTCCGCAATCTGCAAAAGCGTACCGACGATGCAATTTCTCTGTTTGGCGATAAGGAAGCGGGCGGTATCGTCCTGATGCGTGGCTATAAGGATTACTACTTTGGCTACGAGGATGCCGACGGAAAATATCACCCAGGCTACCAAGATATGATTGAGGAATTGACAACGAAATTCCCGCTGACAGAGGAACGCATTACCGGCGAACAGCGGCAGAAGGAGTTTATCGTTTTGTTCGGTGCGATTTTGCGTATGCGCAACCTGCTGACTTCGTTCGACGAGTTTGCCGGAAGCGAAATTTTGAGCGAGCGGGATTTTCAGGATTATCTTGGACGCTATCAGGATCTGCGGGACGAATGGAAAAACCGCAAGCCCGGCGGCGAAAAAGAGGACATCACCGATGACATCGTTTTTGAAATCGAGCTAATCAAGCAGATCGAGATCAATATTGACTACATCCTGCTTCTGGTACAGAAATACCACGATTCACACTGCGATGACAAGGAAGTGCTTATCACGATCCGCAAAGCAGTGGACGCCAGTCCTGAACTGCGCAGTAAGAAGGCGTTGATCGAAACCTTCATTGCTGGAATCAACGATGTATCAGATGTGATGCTGGAATGGCGTACCTTTGTCGCCGAAGAAAAAGAACGGCAGCTTGTCGCAATCATTCAGGAGGAAAACCTGAAAGACGACGAGACTCGCCGCTTTATGGAGAGCGCCTTCCGTGACGGCTCTGTCAAAACGACAGGCACGGATATTGACCGGCTGATGCCGCCAATCTCCCGCTTCGGCGGTGGAAACCGTGCAGCAAAGAAGCAGACCATCATTGATAAACTGAAGGGTTTCTTCGATCGATTCTTCGGCATCGGATAAATGGGTCTTAGGGTGTCCCTAACGAGGCCTTTTGCGCAGTTCGGCAGAACGGAGTAAAAAGGCACTGCTCGCTCAGATGGCGCAGACATCGGGCGACGCACTGTTTAGCTCCGGAGGAGTACAAACAGTCTGCTCGTTAAGATAATGCAGACCTATTTCAGAGCAACGAAAAAGGGGCGCAGTCGGTGCTTACTTGCACCCGACTGCGCCTCCGATTTTCATCAAATTTTGTTGCTGCTCACACGAAAATGACCTCTGCATTTACGATTTCTGTAGCTCGATTGCGGAGGTTATTGCTCCGCCTGACCCATTCCATCGGGTCACTTGCTTTGAGCTTTTCGGTCAAGTTTTCTTTTTCGGATAGTTCCCTCACAAGCATATCAAACATCGCCTGTGCCCGAGACTCTATCTCGGCAAGATAATCGTTCAGCATCCCGGTGGTCAACAGATTGTAGTATCTCACCCGATGGTGCTCCTTCACATACTGCCGATGTCGCTGTCCCCAAACGCCGATTTGCACGTCGACTTGATTATCAATTTCGAGATTCGGCAGAAAATAATCACCCACCTGTCGGTATGTGCCGCCCAACTTTTCAAACTCCGTCATTGTGCTTCCCTCCATTCATCCCGTGTATACGACCTTGAACTTCTTGTGCTTTGCACAGATGATTTTCAGCAGCACTTCGTCAATAGCGTCGGCATATCTGCCCTCTGCGATGAGCCTGCTGCGCAGATCATTCAGACTTCCAATGAGAAGCCGCCGCTCTGCATCATCCATTGCAAGATGATATTTTTGTTTCATATTCTGCCCTCCTTGTGTTATCATTGTATCGGATAGGCTAGTAAAAATCGAATGTGCGAATAAAATTCTAAAGAAGCTATTCGTGTGCGAGATGAAATATGTGTGTTTCTGCCGGTTAATTCATTGTTTTGTGAAATCCGTTATCAGCACTCGCACCAAATTCATTACCGTTGTTGATACCATATCAACAACGGTAATTTTTTATTTTCTGTGCGTTCTGTTAAGGGCTTGACATTCCCCGCTTTTCGCGGTACACTGCTCCTGTCAGTGTAACTGACAGGAGCAGAGGAGGCGAACGCACTTGCCGCACGAGGAGCAGAGAGAAAAGAATATCCGGCTGGTCACGGAGGTCGCGCTGGACTGTTTTCTGGCCAACGGGATCGAAAAGACCAAGGTCGCAGATATCGCGCTGCGCTCCGGGCTCACCGAGCGGTCGGCCTTTCGCTACTTTGAGACCAAGGCCGATCTGGTCCTGGCCGCGTCCCTGCTCTACTGGAAGCGCATCCTCGAGCGCATCGACCGGATGTCCCACACGGCATCCGACGGCAGCACGACCGGCCTGCAGGACGCGGAAAACGTCCTCGTCTGCTATTCCCAGCTCTACCGCCTCGACCCGAACGGCATGCGCTTCACGCTCGACGCGGAGTTGACGCTGCATGCCGCGGGCAGACTCCACGAGATCAAAAACCAGCCGCCCGAGCCGTTTGAGACCTCCAGCGGCCCGATGGCCAAGGCGATCCGCAAGGGACTTGCCGACGGCTCGATCAGCCCGGAGGTCGACGTGCGGGAGATCTACTACAACTCCTACGATGCGATCCTCGGCATCATGCAGCGCCTGTCTATCGGCGGCTCGCCGAGCGCGAGCGCGCTTGATTACGACAGCCGGATGCGCCACCTGAGCCAGATGTTCGTGCGCGCACTCAGCGGCAAATAACCACATACACAGCAGATCCCGAGCGATCGGGATTTGTGTATACCCGCTTATGTCAGCGATGCTGACATAAGCGGAGAAGGAAGATAGAAATCCAAAGAAAGAAGGGCCGCAATGAAGGAACTGAAGCATTTGATGTACTTTGAGCGCCTGCTGGACGACGCGCACAACGAACTTGTCCGCCAGGCCGAGGCAGAAGGAGATCTGGCGATCGGCTATACCTGCTTTCACGCGCCGGAGGTGCTGCTGAATCTGGGCAGCTGCTTCTCGGTGCGTCTGCGCGCGCCGCACACCACGTCCATGGAGCTAGCCACCTACTACATGGCCAACAACAGCTGCGAGTTTTCCCGCGCGATCCTCGAGCGCGCGCTTGAGGGCAACTACGGCTTCCTGCACGCCATGGCGGGCGTCGACGTGTGCGAGGCCAACAACCGCGCCATCGAGAACATGGAGATCATGCACGCGCAGGGTGCGGACAAGGACAAATTCTTCTACTGCAACCTCGACATCCCGTATTCCGACGATGAGGACTGCGTCGAGCACATCTGCGAGCAGGTCTCGCGCAAGATCCTCAAGCCCATGCGCGAAAACTACGGCGTCGACACCTCGGACGCCGCCATCCGCGCCGCGGTCAGCGAGCACAACGAGGTCTGCCGCATCCTCACCGAGATCGGCGAGACGCGCAAGCTGGACAACCCGCCCATCACGGGCTATGAATACGCCGTGCTGGTGCTCGTGAGCTACGTCTGCCCGAAGCGGCTGATCCTGCCGCTGTTGCGCGAGACGCTCGCCGAGGTAAAGACGCGCGAGGTTGATGCGCAGAAAAACTACCGTGTGCGCGTCGCCGTCGTCGGCTCCGAGATCGACGACCCGGACCTGATCCGGCTCATCGAGAGCTGCGGCGCGCTGGTGGTCGCCGACCGCTACTGCTACGGCAGCTTCCCCGGCCGTCAGGAGATCGTGCTCACCGACGGCGAGGATGCGCTCACGCAGGTGTGCCGCTGGTATCTGCAGCACACCGAGTGCCCGCGCCAGAGCGCGCTGCACCGCGTCCAGTACCGCAACGACCACGTTGCCCAGCTCGTGCACGACTTCAAGGCCGACGGCGCGATCTACGAGCAGATGAAGTTCTGCACCTACTGGTCGTATGAGCGCGTGATCGCAAACCAGGTCATGCCGCGTGATTACGGCATCCACATCCTCTCCATCGACCGCCCCTACATCGCAGGGCAGAGCGGCCAGCTGCGCACGCGCGTGCAGGCCTTTGTGGAGAGTCTGGAAATGAAGCAGCTTCGCTCAGCGCAAAAGGAGGACAACTGACATGGCCTACAACCCCAAAACCGGCAAGGGCCTCGGCCGCTTCTATTCCGCCGAGCACCGCGCCTTCCGCGCCCGCGAATGGCGCGGCTTCCGAGACACCTTTTATGATTTCTTCCGCTGGCTGTATCTCTACGGCTTCATGGCCGCAAAGCTTGGCTGCCACCCGATCCTGATGGTCAAGGCCATGCTGCGCTACCGCTGGATGGTGTCCTATCTCACCGCAGCGCACATGGTCGACCGCCACACCATGGGGCTGCGCGGCAAGGAGCTGCGCTATGCACACAACCAGTTTTTCTCCGTGCTGCATAACTCCGTCCTCGGCGTGCGTGACATCATCCTACGCGACAAGAACCTGCGCCCCAACAGCAAGCACGCGGCGAAGCTGCGCGAGAACACCGTCATGTTCGATGAGATGACCCCGCACCTGATCATGATGGGGTTCCCCACCGTGAAGTGGATCGACATCGCCATGTTCGCCATCGGTCTGCCGTCGGAGGTCGACCAGAACGCCAGCATGTTCTACATTGACGCCATGGAGCACCTCGGTCTGCCGGCGGACGTTTGCCCCGAACCCGCCGCCGAGAGCGGCTGCGCCGTGGTGGACGACTATCCGCGCGTCGGCAAGTGCTACTTCACCGGCACGATGCCGTGCGACGGCGCGATCTCGCAGACAAACATCCTCACGCGGCACTTCAAGGAGCTTCCCTCGTTCCAGATCACGCCGCCGCAGCGTGTCAACGAACCGGAAGTACAGACCTATGCGGTCAAGAACCTGAAAAAGGGCATCGAATTTCTCGAGCAGCAGTTCGGCGTCAAATGGGACTGGGACGCCTTCTGGAAAAACGCCGAAATGTACAACGAGAGCTCGCGCTGTATGATCGAGAAGTGGGACGTCAACTGCACCGAGCACCCACAGGTCTGCGGTGCGGCGCTGGCACTGCAGCGCGAATATGAGTTCATGGCGGCAGCCTGCATGGACAAGTTCATGCTCAAGACGGACCGCCGCGTCACGAAGATGATGCTCAAGGGCTACGAGCAGGACAAGGCGGCCAACGCGCCCCAGCCGAAATACCGCTGCCTCGTCTGGGCATGCCCCGCGCACTATTACACCAACTTTACCTACTGGACGCAGCACTGCTGGGGTGTCACCTGCGTCAACGACATGGAGGCCATGCTCAGCTACCAGCCCATCACCATCGGCGACAAGGAGCAGGCGCTGGCCGATCTCGTGCGCTGCTATGAGAAGATGATGATGCGCTCGCACACCAACGGCGGCTATGTCAACCTGCTCGACGAGTGCTGGAAGATGTGCGAGAAGTTCCACACGAACATCGTCATCATGTACGACCACGTATCGTGCAAGAACGTCGGCGGTCTGCACGGCCTGTTTGAGGATCAGGCGCGCGAGCGCGGCATCCACCTCATCTGGATCCCGCACGACGTCATGGATCCGCGCACGGTCTCGCGCCGCGAGATGCGCGAGGCATTCAGCCAGTATATGGTCACGGTGCTCAACGAGAAGCCGCTTGACCCCACTCTGTTGGATTACGAAGACACACTCAGCTGGTAAGGAGGAACGAATATGGCCTGGTATTGGATCGTGCTCATCGTGCTCGCCGCACTCTTTGGTCTGCTGTTTCTGGCATACATGACCAACGCGGACATGAAGCTCATCGAAAAGATCTACAACGCGCTCATCGCATACCACGACGACAAGGACGTCGAGGAGCAGATCTGACGCGCGCATCGGGGGACACCCCCGAAGCGACAACAAGTCGGGGGCGGTCAATGACCGCCCCGACTTTTGCGTCTGCGCATTCTCCCGCAAAATCCGGATACAGAGCAGCATTCCGGTCGGCTTCCCTGTTGACATTGTGTTCACATCTTGTTACACTGTCTCTTGCGCCTCTTCACGCAAAACAAACAGAAAAAAGGAAGAAAAAAGAATGAAACTTGTCAAAGCGTACAACAGCGTCAGCCTTGTGCTGCGCATCGTGATCGGCATGGTCATCGGCGCGGCGCTCGCCCTGCTGATCCCCAACGCCGCCGTGACCGCGCCCGGCATCGGCATCCTTGGCACCCTGTTTGTCGGTGCCCTGAAGGCCATCGCCCCGCTGCTGGTCTTTGTCCTCATCATCAGCGCCCTTGCCCAGTCCAAGGAGAAGCTGGGCAAGCAGTTCGGCACCGTCATCGTGCTCTACCTTGTCTCCACGTTCCTGGCGGCTGTCATCGCCGTGATCGCAAGCTACCTGTTCCCCGTGACCATCACGCTGACTGAGGCCGTCTCCGACAGCGCGCCCGAGAGCTTCGCCGCCATCTTCACCGGCCTGCTCAACAACATTGTCTCCAACCCCATCGGCTCGATCGTCTCGGCCAACTATCTCGGCGTTCTGTTCTGGGCTATCGTGCTCGGCTTCGCGTTCAAGGGCGCGTCCGACACGACCAAGAAGTTCCTCGCCGACGCCTCCGAGGCCGTCACCAAGGCGGTGCGCTTCGTCATCAATCTCGCCCCGTTCGGCATTCTGGGTCTCGTGTTCTCCGCCGTTTCCACCAGCGGCCTTGCCATCTTTACCGAGTACGGCAAGCTCCTGCTCATCCTCGTCGGCTGCATGCTCTTTGCCGCCCTCGTCGTCAACCCCATCATGACGTTCATCGTCATCCGCAAGAACCCCTATCCGCTGGTGTTCAAGTGCCTGAAGGAAAGCGGCGTGACCGCGTTCTTCACCCGCTCGTCCGCCGCGAACATCCCCGTGAATATGTCCCTGTGCGAGAGCCTCGGCCTGGACAAGGAGTTCTACTCCGTGTCCATCCCCCTCGGCGCGACCATCAACATGGCGGGCGCGGCCGTCACCATCACCGTCATGACGCTCGCCGCGGTGCACACGCTCGGCATCACCGTCCAGCTCCCCGTTGCGATCATCCTGTCCGTCATGGCAGCGCTCGGCGCGTGCGGCGCGTCCGGCGTTGCGGGCGGCTCGCTGCTGCTCATCCCCATGGCCTGCTCCCTGTTCGGCATCTCCAATGACATCGCCATGCAGGTCGTCGGCGTCGGCTTCATCATCGGTGTCATTCAGGACTCCGTCGAGACCGCCATCAACTCCTCGTCCGATGCGCTGTTCACCGCCGTCGCGGAGTTCAAGCAGTGGCGCAAGGCCGGCAAGGAGATCAAGTTCTAAAGCAGATCGCTAAAATCACTGCAGAGCCTCACGGGCAAAACCCGCGAGGCTCTGCTTTTCCTGTCGCCCTTCGTCAAATCCACAAGAAACCCTGCCGGATTTTTGAAGGAATCCGGCATTTTTCTTGACTTCCCCGCTGCAATACTTTAAAATGAAGCCGCTGTGCACGGGCAAAGCGCAGCGAAAACGAGAATCAGACCCGACATCTGCGCGGCGCGCGCCGCACAGATGTTTTTCACGTCTGGATGGGAGCGCGTATGAAAACGAAAAACACGAAAAGCTTTGCCAGCCGCTGGGGCTTTATCCTCGCGTCCGTCGGCTCGGCCGTCGGCATGGCCAACGTCTGGGGCTTTCCGAACAAGATGGGCAGCAACGGCGGCGGGGCCTTCCTGCTGATCTACCTGCTGTTTGTGGTCATCTTCAGCACCGTCGGCCTGCCGACAGAGTTCGCCATGGGCCGCCGCGCCGGCACCGGCACGCTCGGCGCCTATGAAAACGCATGGGCCACGCGCGGCAAGACCGCCGGAAAGGTCGGCGGCCTGCTCGGCTGGCTGCCGCTGGCCGGGTCGCTGTGCATCGCCATCGGCTACGCCGTCATCGTGACGTACATTCTCAAGGCGCTGGTCGACTCCCTGCTCGGCACGCTCATGACGGGCGACGCCGCCGTGTGGTTCGCGTCGTTTTCCACGCAGCCGTACTCCGTCATCCCCTACCACGTCATCGTCGTGGCCGGCACACTGCTGACGCTCTTTCTCGGCGCACACAGCATCGAAAAGACCAACAAGGTCATGATGCCGCTGTTTTTCCTCATCTTTCTGGTGCTGGCCGTGCGCGTGGCGCTGCTGCCCGGCTCGGCCGAGGGCTACAAGTTCATGTTCACCCCGCGCTGGGAGGCCCTCAAAGACCCGATGATCTGGATCTGGGCCATGGGGCAGGCGTTTTTCTCCCTGTCCGTCACCGGCAGCGGCATGATCGTCTACGGCGCGTATCTGTCCAAGGACGAGGACGTCGTGGGCGTGGCGCAGCACACGGCCATTTTTGACACCATCGCCGCCGTCGTCGCCGCGCTCGTCATCATCCCCGCCTGCTTTTCCTACGGGCTGGACGTCGGCGCGGGCCCGAGCCTGCTGTTCGTGACGCTGCCGACCATCCTGCAGGACATCCCGCTCGGCCGGCTCTTCGCCGTCATTTTGTACGTCGCCATGATCTTTGCCGGCGTCAGCTCGCTGCAGAACATGTTCGAGGCCGTCGCCGAATCGCTCCTGCACAAGTTCCCGAAGCTCAGCCGCGCGGCCGTGCTCGGCATCCTGTGCGTGCTGTGCCTCGGATTCGGCCTGCTCATGGAGCCCATCTCCAAATGGGGCCCGTGGATGGACCTCGTGTCGATCTACATCATCCCCATCGGCGCGACGCTCGGCGCCGTGTCGTGGTTCTACATCATGAAGAAGGACGACCTGCTCGCCGCCGTCAACACCGGCAGCCGCCGCCACCACGGCGCGTTCTGGTACGGCGTCGGCCGCTATGTCTACGTGCCGCTGGCCGTGATCCTGTGCTGCGTGGCGCTGTTCATGAACGTGACGTTCTGAGCATACCATTTCGATCAAAGCCCCCGGGAAGGGAACGCGATGCGTTCCCTCCCGGGGCTTTTTGCTGCCCGGAAGCCGCATATGCTCCCGGCCGCCAGCCGGACCGGAGGGCAAATTCTCAACACGTATATTGGAAGCCACTCCAAAATATTGTATATTCTGCACAACGATCCTTGACATTTCCACAGCAAAGTGATGAAAAATCATCACCGGATTGACGTATGGCACATATTGGGGTTAAAATTATAACATAGCAATCGGCATGGAACGGACGAAAACAGAATAACGTGTAACCAGAATGGGGGAATGCAGCAATGAGAGACCTGAAGCACCTGACCTACTTCGAGGACCTCCTGCAGGAGGCCAACAACGCACTTGTTGTCCAAGCCCAGGCGGAAGGCAAAAAATGCGTCGCCTTTGTCTGCGAGAACACACCCGAGCCCTTGATGAATCTGGACAACACCTTCGGCGTGCGCCTGCACGCCCCGAACACCGGGTCGATGGACATTGCGACCTATTACATGACGAGCCTCCTGTGCGAGACCAGCCGCTCCCTGCTCGAGCGCGCGGTCGAGGGCGGCTTCAACTTTGCCGACTGCGTCATCGCGCCCGACGGCTGTACGATGATCAACCGCTGCGTGGAAAACATGGAGCTGCTCAAGACCATGGGCGCCGGCAAGGACCATTTCTTCTACGAGTACATGGAGATCCCGCTCAAGGCCGACGACAACGGCGTGGACCTGCTCGTGCTCCAGTGCAAAAACCACATCCTCAAGCCCATGCACGACGCCTTCGGCACGGACGTGTCCGACGCCGCCATCCGCAGGGCGGTGGCCGAGCACAACCGCGTGTGCGCGCTCATCCGCGCGCTCGGCGACTTCCGCAAGGAGGTCCGGCCGCGCATCACGGGTTACGAATTCCACGTGCTGACGCTCGCGACCTATGTCGCGCCGAAGTACCTGCTGATCGACAAACTGGAAGAGACGCTCGAGGAAGTACGCAGCCGCGAGCCGGAGGAGCGGGCATACCGCGCGCGCATCGCGCTCGTCGGCTCCGAAGTGGACGACAGCGAATTCATCCGGCTCATCGAGGACACCGGCGCCTATGTCTGCGCCGACCGGTTCTGCTTCGGCTCGCTTCCGGGACGCGACCCGATCGTGCTCACGGACGAGGAGGACGCGCTCACGCAGATCTGCCGCCAGTATGTTTACCGCGGCCAGTGCCCGCGCACGATGAACATGGAAAAGGTCTACGGCCGCAAGCAGTACGTGGCCGACATCGCCAGAGCGTACAACGCCGACGGCATCCTCTATCAGCAGATCAAGTTCTGCGACCCGTGGGCATATGAGCGTACGCTCGGTTCGGTGATGCTGCGCGAAGACTTCGGTTTCCCTGTGCTGTCCGTTGACCGGCCGTACAACATCCGCTCCTCGATCGGCCAGATGCGCACGCGCGTCCAGGCATTCGTCGAGAGCATAGAGATCAAGAAAATACAGGGAGGTGTCCGATGATGGTGACCAATGAAGGCAAGCGGCGCATCGGCGACCAGCAGCTCGGCGTACTCTTCGACGGCGGAAAGGTCCGCTGCCGGCGCGAGTGGCGCGGCGTCAAGGATACCCTCTATGACTACGGCCGCTGGCTGTACATTCTGTCCCTCCTCGCAAAGTTCATCGTCAAGCCGCGCAACATCAAGGCCATGTTCCGCTACCGCTGGATGGCCAACTACCTCGCCGTGCCGCACATGGTCGACAAGTTCACGATGGGCCTGCGCGACGAGGCGCTGCGCATCGTCCATACGTCCATGGACTTCGTGGTCTACGACGTGGCCAGCACCATGGACGACATCTTCCGCGGCGACCGCCGCACCGGCAACGACGTGGAATTTTCCAAAAAATGCGTGCTCACGGACGAAAACGAGATGACCGCGTTCATGATGGGCTTCCCGAACGTGAAGGCCATCCTGCGCGAAGTGCCGACGATGTTCGTGGCAAACCTCCTGACGCAAAACTCCTCCACGCACTACCTCGACGTGGCGCAGCAGTTCGGCATCGCAGGCGACGTCTGCCCCATGCCGGAGGCCGAGGCCGGCTGCTCCATCGACGATGACTTCGCCGTGCTCGGCGTCTGCGCCGTGCAGTGCAACACCACCTGCGACGGCTCGCTCATGGGCAACGGCATCATCGCCAAGCGCCTCGAGCGCGAATACGGCATCCCGACGTTCCAGCTTGTCGCGCCCATGCGCCATCAGGAGGACGATGTGCAGGATTACGCCGCGCAGGATATCCGCAACGTCATCGCCTTCGTCGAGGAGCACACGGGCCAGCACTGGGACTGGTCGCACTACTTCGAGTGCGCCAAGCGCGTCAACGATGCCACGCGCAACCGTCTGGCGTGGCTCGAGATGAACAGCACGCCCTACCCGCAGTTTGTCGGCGCGCCGTTCTCGCTGTATAACGACACGAACTACATGGGCAACTGCGGCCGCTCGGCCAAGTTCCCGCCCATCGACCGCAAGATCATGCGCTACGCCGAGCGCGGCAACAAGGCGCACCGCATGATGGCGCCGGAATACCGCCACCGCGCCATCGTCTGGGGTGTGCAGCCGCAGTACTGCATCGACATGCTCAACTGGATGGTGCACTGCTGGGGCATCGTGCCGCTGACGGATATGCTCTCGCTGGTCAACACGCGCATGATCGCCGACACCGACACGCCCGAAAACCGCGAGCAGGCGTTCTACGACATGGCGTGGCTGAATGAAAACATGATCATGCGCAACCGCACGCACGGCGGCTACAGGGTGCTCGTCGACGAGCTGTGGGAATTTTGCGAGACGATGCACGCCGACATGGTCATCATGTGGGAACATATGTCCTGCAAGGCACTCACCGGCATGCACGGCCAGTTCGAGGAGCAGGCCCGCGCGCGCGGCATCCACCTCGTCTGGGTCTGCCACGACCTGTGCGACCCGCGCGTCTACACGCGCCAGGCCATCCGCGACCAGCTCAACGCCTATATGCGCACCGTCATGCGTGAAGAGCCGCTCGACCCGTCGATCGAGGTTCTGCCGGACGAAAATGCATGGTGAGAAAGGAAGGGGAACGATGCAAATACCGAAATTCGCGTGGCGGCTGCTCGGCGTGAGCGCGGGTGCATTCGCCGTGACGTTCACGATCTACTTTTTCAATCTCGACATGAAGCTGCTGTCGGCCTTCGAGCCGATTTTGCTGCGGCACTATGACCGCATCCCGCGCAACCAGCACCTGTGAGCGCAAAAACAGCTGCGAAGCCAAGGCTTCGCAGCTGTTTGCTTTTTGCCGTGTTCGTTACCGCACCTCGCGCACCATGTCGCGCGTGATGTCGCCGAGACTGCGCGCGCCGCACATATACATCGCGTCCGTCAGCTCTGCGCGCAGCTTCTCCACGTAGGTGACGATGCCCTCCATGCCGCCGCCGTAGTAGCTGATGAGAAACGGCCGGCAGATCATCACCGCGTCCGCGCCGAGCGCGAGCGCGCGGAAAATGTCCGTGCCCGAGCGGATGCCGCCGTCGACGAGGATCTTCACGCGATCCCCCACCGCGTCCGCGATCTCGGGCAGGACGTCCGCCGTCGCGGCACTGCCGGGCAGCACGCGCCCACCGTGGTTCGAGACGACGATGGCCGCCGCGCCGGCCTCCACAGCCTTCTCCGCGCCGCGCACCGTCATGATACCCTTGAGGATCATGGGCATCTGCGCATAGCCGCACAGTTCGCGCAGCTCCGCGACCGTCTTGCTGCCGGCGTCGGGGCTGGCCGCCTTCAGGTGCGGCAGACCGGCCGAGTCGATGACCACGCTCACGGCAAAGGGCCGCGCCGCGTTGGCAAGGTCGAGGTTTGCCCGGATGGTGTCCATCGACAGCGGATTGATGACCGGCAGGCCGATGCCGCCGTACTGCTGCGAGAGCGTGCACCCGTGCGGGAACACGCGCGCGTCCAGCCCGTCGCCAAAGCTCGCGGCGATGCCGGTCTGCGCCGCCGCAGCGATGCAGCAGGCGTTGTAGTCGCGGATGTCGTCCTCAGGATTGAACTGCGCGCGCAGCGAGCCGATGGGCGCCGCGATCACGGGCAGGGAAAATGTCCGGCCGAGCAGCTCCAGCGACGTGTCCACCGGCGTGTTCGGAGCGATGGTGTCCATGTTCAGGCACCAGCGCCGCCACGCGTGCCAGTTGTCGTTCGCGCCGTTGCCGGGCGCTTTTGAGCCGGGGCCGGGCATCGTGTTGCCGCAGCCGAGGCCGTTGCACTCCGGGCAGACCTTGCAGCGCGGGGCCATGCGCGCCCGCGCCCGCTGTAAAACTTCGTTGTAGTCCATGTGGGTTCCTCCGTTCCCGTTTTTGCTTCTCTCCCGCCCATCTTAACAGGAAACGCGCCTGCGCGCCAGAAAAAGTTTCCCTCGGGGCTTGACAAGGCGGAAAAATCCTGTATGATAGAAATCAAGAATCATTCTTATTTTCTATCAGGAGGTCATCCCATGAACGCAACGGTTGCCCAGCTCATCAACGAGCAGATCAATAAGGAGTTTTACTCGGCCTATCTCTATCTGGACTTTGCCAACTACTATGCGGCCGCCGGTCTCGACGGCTTTGAAAACTGGTACCGCGTGCAGGCGCAGGAGGAGCGCGACCACGCGCTGCTGTTTTTCCAGTACCTGCTCAACAACGGCGTTGCCGTCAGCTTCGGTGCCGTCGACGCGCCGGACTGGACGCGCGGCGACCACATGACCCCGCTGAAAAAAGCGCTCGAGCACGAGCAGTACGTCACCTCGCTCATCAACGGCATCTACGCCGCCGCGTATGACGACCGCGACTTCCGCACCATGCAGCTGCTCGACTGGTTTGTCAAAGAGCAGGGCGAGGAGGAGAAGAACGCCGCCGATCTCATCACGAAAATGGAGCTTTTCGGCACGGACGCCAAGGGCCTGTACATGCTCAACAGCGAGCTCAAGGCTCGCGTCTACGCGGCCCCGTCGCTCGTGCTGTAAGCGCATTGCGCAGCAAAAAGCCGCCTCGGTCCAAATTGGACCGAGGCGGCTTTCGTTTCTCTTTCAGAGCGCGGCAAAGATGCGCGCGCCCTGCTTTTTCACCCAGCGGAGCAGCAGTGCGCTGCCCGCCGCCGTCACGACGGCGAAGATGGCCAGATACACCGCTGCACTCAGCGCATTGCCGCACAGGAAGTACAGCCCGCCAAGCGCGAGGGCATAAAACCAGTTGGCAAAGAGCGAGAGCATCACGCAGCCGCTCTGCTTGATGGGCGTGGTCTCGTTGGTCCACGTCAGGTTCGGCATCTTGAGCCCGAGCGCGAGCGCGGCCAGCGCGCTCAGCAGGGTATACAGCAGCGTCACGATCACCAGCAGCGCCTTCTCCAGCGCGCTGCCCGGCAGCGCAATGACCATGCACAGGGCGCAAAACAGCACCGGCACGCCGGTCAGCACGAGCTGCACGTCCAGCTTCGCGCGCAGCGCCTGCCACGGTACGACCGGCAGCGACTGCACGAGCCACAGATTCCTGCCCTCGAGCGACACGGCGGGCGCGGCCATGTCATTCATCGACGCGAGCAGGCACACCGCCGCGCACATCAGCACCGGCACAACGCCCACATTGCCGCTGAACACGTCGGCCAGCATCCGGCCGAGCGCGCCGCCCTTGATGAGCAGCACGATGCCCGCCACCGGCAGCATCAGAATGCCGAGCCCGCAGTTGAGCATATAGTTCGGGCTGGCGGTGAAGCGGCGCAGCTCCTTGCCGAACAGCGCCCGCTGCACGCTCTGCGCGCGCACGGCCCTGTGCTCGAAGCGCACCTTCTTCACGCTGCCGGTCGCCGTGGCGATCTTCAGGAAGCTGCGCGCGATGCCCCACAGCGTCAGCGCGAGGAGCGCCGCCTGCGTGACCGTCACGATCCCCATCGCCAGCCAGTCGCCCGCGCCGACGCTGCCGAACAGGTACAGCAGATACGCCGAGCCCCGGATTTTCATGCCGTACACGGCGGCGTTTTCCACCAGCAGCGTGATGAGCGCCTGCGCCTTGTAGTACACGAAGTAATACGCCGCCAGAAACAGCAGCGACAAAAGGACGGTGATGAAGCTCTTGTTTTTCAGCTTCAGGCTGATGCGCGCGACCACCCAGCCGAGCAGGCACGAGAGCACCATCACGATCACGGACACGATCAGCACCATCAGCACACCGCCGACGATCGTCCCCGCCGTGACCGGCGCCGTGAGCCAGTACACGATCACGCCCGGCACGATGACGACCGCGGCGTACATCAGCCCCAGCAGGTACACGCCCAGCAGGCGCGAGGCCATCACGCAGCGCACCGGGATCGGCAGCGACAGCAGCAGGTCGTTGTCCTTGGACAGGTACAGACTCGAATACGTGCTGAACACGCTGCCGAACGTGCCGAGAAACACCGCGATCAGCCCCATGAGCAGGTAATACAGCCAGCCCATGCCGCCCTCGACCAGGGGGCCGCACAGGCCCACGGCCATCAGCGCAAACATCCCGCCGAGGAGGCCCACCATCAGCAGCGCGTAGAGCGCGATGTAGGCGATCGTCGCGCCCCTGGAGCGCATTTTGTTCTTTTTCGGGTCGTAGAAATAGTTGCGGAAGATCTCCGCCATCTGTTTTTTCAGAAGCGTCTTCAGCATGATGCATCCTCCAGCTCCAGGAACACGTCCTCGAGACTGTCGTCGCCCTTGACCTCCTCCATCGTGCCGGAGCGGATGAGCCGCCCGCCCTTGATGATGGCCACCTTGTCGCAGAGCTTTTCGGCGACCTCGAGCACGTGCGTCGAGAAGAAGATCGCGCCGCCGACGTCGCACAGCTCGCGCATCATGCCCTTGAGCAGGTGCGCCGCCTTCGGGTCGAGGCCGACGAACGGTTCGTCCATGATGATGAGCTTCGGGTCGTGGATCCACGCCGCGATGATGGCGAGTTTCTGCTTCATGCCGTGCGAGTACGCGCTGATCGGCTGCGCTAGATCACCCGTGAGCTCGAATGCGTCGGCATACGGCTCGATGCGCGCCCAGCGCTCCGCGGCCGGGATGCCGAAAACGTCGGCAATAAAGTTCAGGTACTGGATGCCGCTCATGAAATCGTACAGATCCGGATTGTCCGGGATGTAGGCGAGCAGCCGCTTGCAGGCCAGCGGCTCGGTTTGGATGGAGTGCCCGCCGATCGTGATCTCGCCCGCGTCAAACTGCAGGATGCCGACGGCCGCCTTGAGTGTCGTCGTCTTGCCGGCGCCGTTGTGGCCGATGAAGCCGTAGATCTCGCCCGGCGCGATGTGCAGGCTCAAGTCGTCGACGGCCCTTTTCTCGCCGTAGGTCTTGGTAAAATGCTGAATGTTGAGCATGATGTCTCCTCCTGATGATCGCGCCGGTGCGCACCGGAGCTGCTTTCCCATTTTTGGGTGCATTATACCCCCCGGCGGCGTGCGGCGGCAACCGATTTCTCACTTTTTAAGAAACGTGTAAGATTTGCTTTGCGCCCCGTGCGCTGCCCGCGCGCGAATGTTTTTACCCCGCGGACGATCTCTCAAAAAAGTTTTTTTGGCGCGGACATTTTGCATTGCGGCGCTTGTATTTCCGGCCTTCCCGCGGTATAGTAGGGACAGAAAGACCCAAACAGATATTTTTACGGGGGTGTTTGCTGTGGAGATCCCACTGCAGGAATTTGAACGCGCGGCACAGCGGCTCAAGGGCGTGCTGCACCACACGGAGCTGGACCTGTCGGCCACGTTCTCAGCCATGACGGGCGGCAACATTTATCTTAAGTACGAAAACAGCCAGAAGACCGGCTCGTTCAAGATCCGCGGCGCGAGCAACAAGATCGCGGCGCTCGTCGAGCGCGGCGAGACCGGTGCCGTCGTGGCCTCATCGGCCGGCAACCATGCGCAGGGCGTGGCCTACGCCGCGCACCGCTTCGGCATCCCGGCCACGATTGTCATGCCCAAGACCGCGCCCATCGCCAAGGCGAAGGCCACGGAGGGCTACGGTGCCACCGTTGTGCTCGCGGGCGACTGCTATGACGACGCCTATGCCAAAGCCTGCGAGATCTGCGAGCAGGAGCACGCCACGTTCCTGCACCCCTACAATGACCCCGAGGTCATTGCCGGTCAGGGCACGCTCGGCCTCGAGATCCTCGGCGATCTGCCCACGGCGGACATCATCATCGTGCCGGCCGGCGGCGGCGGCCTGCTTGCCGGCGTGGCCGCGTGCATCAAGCAGATCAACCCCCGCGTGCAGGTCATCGGCGTGCAGGCCGAGGGCGCGAACGCGATCGCGCAGTCGTTCCATTCGCACAGCTATGTCCAGACCGACTCCGTGGCCACCATCGCCGACGGCATCGCCGTCAAGGCGCCGGGCGACATCACCGTCCCGCTCATCCAGAAATACGCCGACGACGTCGTCACCGTCAACGATCTCGAGATCTCCGAGGCGGTGCTCCTGCTCATGGAGCGCTGCAAGCAGATCGTCGAGCCCTCCGGCGCCGCGCCCGTGGCCGCCGTGCTCAAGGGCAAGGTCGATGTGAAGGGCAAAAACGTCGTGTGCCTGCTCTCCGGCGGCAACATCGACGTGAGCTTCATCCAGTGCATCATCGAGCAGGGCCTCGTGTCCCGCCACCGCCGGCTGCGCTTCACGGTCACGCTGCTCGACCGGCCGGGCAGTCTCGGCAAGCTGCTCAACGACATTGCCGCGCTCGGCGCGAACATCCTCTCCGTGGAGCATGACCGGCTCACCGCCGGGCTCAACCCCAACGAGATCGACGTGCACGTCTCGTGCGAAGTCGGCGGCAAAGAGCACGGCGACCGCGTGCTCGACCAGCTCATTCAAAACGGTTATCACGTAAAAATCGACTAACAGGAGGTCATCATCATGAAAACAGTTGCTACCAATCACGCCCCCGCCGCGCTCGGCCCCTACGCTCAGGCGCAGATCTCCGGCGGCTTTGTGTTCACGTCCGGCCAGATCGGCATCGACCCCGCTACCGGCGTCATCGCCGACGGCATCGAAGCGCAGGCCCATCAGGTCTTTCGCAACCTGACCGCCGTGCTGCAGGCGGCTGGCAGCGACATGTCCAAGGCCGTCAAGACGACGGTGTTCATCAAGAACATGGACGATTTCGCCACCGTCAACGCCATTTATGCCGAGTATTTCTCCGAGCCGTTCCCGGCCAGAAGCTGCGTTGAGGTCGCGCGCCTGCCCAAGGACGTGCTCGTCGAGTGCGAGGTCATCGCCGAGGCGTAAGCGCCCGCATAGTCCATTCACCGGTTCTGGGTAGATTTTCCGCTACCTGTTGTCCGGTTTGTGCACATTGACCACAAAATGTGGGAAATTACACATTTCTCTGTATTCCTCTTTGACAATCCCACGGCTTTGTGCTAGAATGAGAGCACTGTTGATAAGAGCAATCTTGTTTTCCGGCCGCAGTCGAGCGGCCGGGAGCACCAGTATTTTAAGGGAGGAATAGGTATGTGCATTCAGGCAATTAAGAGCGTTGGCGTCAAGGAGTACGCTTCCGAGCTCTGGACCTCGATCAAGGAGATCGACGGTGGCAAGATCCTGTCGAGCGTCAGCGGGCTGCTTGAGGTGAACACCAAGGCCATCAAGAAAAAGCTCGAGTCGCTCTGTGACGAGAACACCGCTTTCGCCATCCGCGATAAGCTTGACCTGGTCAAGGACTTCTGCCAGTGGCCGGTGAACTACATTCAGGGCCTGATCGGCTAATATCAGCCTTTCTGCTTTGCATGCAAACAGGAGACCGCCCCGATCCGTTTCGGATCGTTGGCGGTCTCCTGTTTTCTGTTTTCTGCCGCGCTCACTCCGGCGCGCGCTCGTCGCCGAAGAAGAACACCGCCACCGTGCCGGGGCCGGCGGGCCGTTTTTTGCTCTTTTCGGCGCTTACCAGCGCACCGTGCGCGGTGCGGCGGCGAAGGAGCTGAACGTCGCGGTCGCGTCCGTCAGCGCGAGCACCTGCGTGTTGCCGTCGTCGGCGGCGTACATGCTCTGCAGCTCGGGATAATGGTCGAGCATATTCTGCCGCGCCGCCACGCGGTCGTCCTCCACGGCCGTCGCGCTCACGCGCAGCCAGGTCTCGCCGTCAAACGCGCACAGCTCCACCTTGGGATTGGCCGCCATCTCCTTCGAGACGGCCTTGACCTTACCGGTCTGGATATAGAGCTTGCCCTCGAACAGATTCACCGTGCCGAACGGGCGCACGCGCGGCTGGTCGCCATCGACGGTGGCGAGATAATACGTGCCGCACTTTTTCAGAAATTCATAGACTTCCTGCATGATCGTTTCTCCTTTCTCCGGCTGTGCCGGAATGCGTACCAGATATTTTTCGAGCAGGCGCACGGGGTGATACGATTCCTTCGAGCGCCGTATCCCCTCGTCGCCCACGTCTTCCTCGCGGTTGATGTAGCGCACGTCGGGCGTGACGAAGCACTTGGCATATTCGTTGACCAGCACCTGATAGATGCCCTCGTAGGCAATGTCCGCCTTTTCAATGTGGATGATGAGCGTGTCGCCCACGATCTCCCCGGCGGAAAAACCGGCCACGCGCCCATTCACGCGCAGCAGTCCCGCGAGCGGGGCGTAGGCGGCAAAATCGCGCAGGAACTCCCGCACGCAGCCCTCTTCCGCCTGCGCACTGTCGCTGTCCTTATGGTAGCGGCGGGTGAAGTCGTCAAAAAACGCGCACACCTCCGGCAGGTTCTCCTCCGTGACGCGCTCGAACGCCCAGTCCGGGTACAGGCGCTGAAAGTGGTGGATGTGGTTGCGCTGGCCGTTGAAGCGCCGGCCGCGGAACGTCACCATGTCCTGCGCGTCGTAGAGATAGTCGAACCAGTCGCGCACCGGCGTGACCTCCACGTCGCCGAAGCGCGCACGCAGATTTTCCACATCGGCCGCCGTGGCGGGGAAAAACTGCACCGGCTGCCCCACCGCGCGGCAATATTTCACGAGAAAATCGTAAGCGTTTCCCACATTCTCGCCGATCGGTGTGGAAAACACCGTGCCGAGGCCGGGAAACTGCTCGCGCAGCAGCAGCGTGCCGTCCACCTCGAGCGCTGCGTCCTGAAAGTACGGCTGCCAGAGCACGGCCGCGCCGGCCGAGGCATTGCACAGGCGCGTATCCTGTTGGGCAAAATAACGTGTGAGCAGCGGGATGTCCCGCACGCTCAGCGGATGAAAGGGATCTGTCATGCTTTGGGTTCACCCTCCTGTGCGGCGGTCTCCGCGGCCTGCTCGGCGAGCTTTGCCTTGAGCTCCTCGAAGCAGTGCTTGATGATGGCGTATTCCTGCTCGTTTTCGAGCGCGAGCAGGGCAAGCTGGCCATCGTCGCGCGTGTCGTAACGGTTGGCGAACAGCCGCTGCTGCGCGCCTTCGCCGGTCGTGAACACAACGTACGAGCGGCCGTTGTCCTCACAGTCATAGGTGAACAGCACGTCGCACTGCACCTGTTTTCCGTCCGGGCCGAGGACCGCGAACGTTCCGTTTTCAAACATGGTCTTGTACTCCTTTTCGGGATTTGCCCCCATCATAGCATATCGCGCGCCATTTTGCCACTGCGTTTTCCGGCGCCCATCTGGTCGCCGATCCGCAGACCAGATGGGCAGCAAAAAGGTGATGATGCACCACACCGTCTGCTTTTCCCGAAGATTTTCACGAAAATTTCGAAAAAAATCACAATTTTTATGCAACGAAATGTTGATTATTGTTCGTTTTGGTGGTATCATGTATGTCAAGATAACAAAAAACAGGTAGGAGGAATCGGCGAATGGAAGAAAAAGTTGTAGACCGCAGAGTGCGAAAGACGAAACGGCAGCTTCGGCTTGCTCTGATGAAGCTCATGGCGGAAAAAAGCGTCAAGGACATTTCCGTGCGCGAACTGGCCGCGATTGCAGACATCAACCGCGGCACCTTCTATATTCACTATAAGGATGTGTACGACCTGCTGTCCAGCCTCGAGGACGAGCTGGCGGACGGGCTGACGGTCGTCTGCCGCCGGCACAATGCGAAAGACTCCGAGGGCAAGACCTACCCGTACCTGATGGAGCTGTACCAGTTCATCCAGCAAAATTCGGATCTGTGTCACGTGCTGCTCGGCAAAAACGGCGACATTGCCTTTACCGACCGCATCTGCCACATCCTGCGCGACGAATTCCTGTATGACTTCCTCGCGTATTACTATCCGAACGACCCCGAGATGCTCGACTACTTCTGCTCGTTCATCGTGTCGGGCAATATGTCGCTCGCGCTCACGTGGATCGACAACGGCATGAAGCAGACGCCCGAAGAGATGGCCGTGCTTGCCGGCGAGATCATCATGCACGGCGTGAAAGTGCTCGAAACGAAAGCATAAAGCCTGCAGGGCATAAAAAATTCCGGAAACATGATGTTTCCGGAATTTTTTATCGTTTCGGGCATATCACCTCAGGCGGCGTGTGCCGCCCCGCAGCCCGCAGAAAAAGCGATCAGAGCCTGGCGCGCATGGCGGCAAAGGCCGCGTCCACGGCGCGGTAAATGTCCTGCGCCGGCTCGCCGACGAAAAACGCGCCGTTTTCATACAGCACGCGCCCGGCGACCATCGTCAGGCGCACATTCTCCTTCGAGCCGCTGTAGACGAGGTTGCGCGCCGCGTTGTGCACTGGCTGCATGTTCGGCCGCTGCAGGTCGATGACGATCAGGTCCGCCTGCTTGCCGGGGGCGAGCACGTCGCAGTCGGTCAGGCCCATGGCCTGCGCGCCGCCGACCGTCGCCATATACAGCACGTCGTCCGCCGGGAGGGCGGCCGCGTCGCCGCAGCGCAGCTTTTGCAGCACGGCGGCCAGATACATCTCGCGGAAGAAATCGAGCGCGTTGTTGCTCGACGGGCCGTCGGTGCCGATGGCCATATGGATGCCCAGCTCCCGCATCTGCTTGAGCGGGGCGATGCCGCTGGCGAGCTTGGCGTTCGAGCCGGGGTTCGTGACGGCCCAGAGCCCGCGATTGCGGAAGATCTCCAGATCGTGCTCCGTCATGTGCACGCAGTGGAAGCCGCCGCCGCCGTAATCAAAGTGGCCGAGGGAATCAAACAGCTCCGTCGGCGTCTTGCCCCAGCGGCCGCGGCACTCGGCCACCTCGCGCGCGGTCTCGGCATTGTGCGCGAACACCGGCGCGTGCAGCGCGCGGGCCAGCTCGCCGGCCTCGGTCATCTCGGTGAGGTTCGAGGTATACTCCGAGTGCAGGCCGAGCTGATAGGAGATCAGCGGGTGCAGGGCGTTGAATTTGCGGTACTCGCTCTCGAGCTGCTGCGCGCTGCCGCCGCCCCCGCACAGCACCGTGCGGAAGCCGCAGTCGATGCTCGCCTGGGCGATGGCCTCGCGGAAATAGTACATGTCAAAGCCGGCCGTGATGCCGCTCGTGAGATACTCGAGGATGGACAGCTTGGTAAACGCATACACCGCCTCAGGCGTGAGCTTGGCCTCGAGCGGGAAGATCTGCTCGAACAGCCACGGCTGCAGCGGCACATCGTCGGCATACGAGCGCACAAAGCTCATGCCGGCGTGCGCGTGCGCGTTCTTAAAGCCCGGCATGACAAGGTCGCCGCCGAGGTCGATCTGCCGCTCGAACGCGGGCAGCGTCTCCGGCGTGGGGCCGATGTAGGCGATCTTGTCCCCGTCGGTCCAGACCTCGTCCGTCGTGACGGACACGCCGTCCGCCATTGTGAGCGTGCGGCCGTTGAAAAAGCGGATCATAGGCTCAGCCTCCGTTTCCTGAAATGCTCCTGCATTATACGCCGGATCGGCCCGCTTGGCAATGAATTCCGAAAAATTTCACAAACCGGTTGAAGCCCGGCCGGTTTTTCGCTATAATAGAAAGAAATCATCTCCCATCAGGAGGCAGGATCATGACCAAAGAAAACATCTATTACATGGACGACAACGCATTCGACCGTTTCTATAAGCGCGCCCGCTATCAGGCCAACAGCTTTGTGGCCGGAAAACTCGGCAGCAAGGCGGCCGATTATCTCACGACGCTGCCGGACTTTGCCTACCTGATCTGCAAGCTCATGCTCGACCCCGACGTGCCCTCGAGCCGCAAGCTCGACCTCGGCTTCGCGCTGCTGTATGTCCTCTCGCCGCTGGACCTCGTGCCGGACTCCTTCCCGCTGCTCGGCAAGATCGACGATGCCTACGCCATCCTCGTGTCGGTGGCCAAGCTCCTGCGCAGCACCGACCGCAATATCATCCTGCGCCACTGGCTCGGCGATCCCGAGACGATCGACACCGTGCGCGCCTGGCTCAACTACTTTGATGAAAAGCTCGGCTCCGGTCTCATGAAAAAGATCGCCGGCATGATCAAGCGCGCCTGAACGAAAAGAAGAAAGATCCCGTCATCCGGGTCGGATGACGGGATCTTTTTATGCTGCTTTTACTTCTCGAACCAGTCGAACACGTCCAGCCGCTTCCAGAAGCTCTCCTTCGGCGTGAACACGGCCGCATAGTCGATGCTGCTGAACTTCGGCTCCCAGCTGATGTCCGCCTCGTCGACCCAGCCCGTCAGCAGGCTGCCGAGCTGCTCCTGCGCCACGAGCATCCGCAGCGTCTGCTGGCTGCCGTCGCTGCTCATGACCAGGTCGTCACCCTGCGTCGGCATGCGCAGGATGACGTGATAGCCGTGCTTGCTCTCCACCACGCCGGACACTTCGTAGGTATCGAGCGCCTTGCAGGCGTCCTCAAACTCCGTGACCATCGTGCCGGAGGTGAAGCAGTAGCCGTGCGGGTAGTTGCTCTCGCCGGTGTCCTCGTTGTACTGCTCCATGAGCTGGTCAAACAGCTCCACGCGCTTTTCGGGATCGGTCACAGCCTTGACCTGCGCCGCGACCTGCTCGGCCTGCTGCTTCTTGGCGGCCTTTTCGTCGTCCGAGAGGGCAGTGCCGCTGTCGTCCGTCGTCTTGAAGAGGATGTGCTTTGCCGTCATGTAGTCGTTGGCATCAACGTATTCCTGCACGTCCTCGTTGGAGATGTTCGCGCCGTTCTCGCCGAAGAACTTGCTGGCCAGGCCGTTATAGAGATACTGCGTCTTGGTGAAATACTTGAACAGATCCAGATCCATGTAGTACGACTGGAGCTTTTCGTTCAGCTCGGCCTCGGTGCCGTCGTCGCCCACGACGTTTTGAATGGTCTGGTCGATCGTGTCCTGCACGTACTGCTCGCCCGCCGCGTCAAACGCCACGTCGTTTTCCGCCGCCTTGACCTCGATGAGGTGGTTCCAGGCGATGTTGTTGACGACGCTCTTGGTCATGATGTCGCTGTACGTCTCGCCCGTGCTCTCGTCGTAGACATCGCTCCAGTCCGTGATCTGCATGCCGTAGCGCTCCATGTTCGCCATGATGGCGCACAGGAAATAGGCGTACTCGTTCCAGTACACGGGGCTGCCGTTGATGGTCATGACCTTTTTGTTGCTCTTGTAAGCATCGAGTGCGGCAGCATACTTGTCGGTCGATGCATCGCTGCTCTCTTCCGAGTAGCTGCGCACGCGGGTCGAGGTGCAGCCGGTCAGGCAGCAGACGGCCATCACGAGCGCCAGCAGCAGGGCGGTGATTCTGGTTTTCATCAGCAAACGCTTCCTTTCGTTTCGTTGCACATGGGTGTCATGCGCGGTCTCCCTGGGCGTCTGCCCATGCGGAAACAAACGCTCTTGCCTGTTCGATGACGTGGGTGCGGGTCTTGAGGCGCAGAATGACGCCCGGCTTTGCCCCCGCATCCACCTTCAAGCGGCCCTTGAACTCCGGCCGGGCGTACAGTGCCGATACCTTCTGCATATCGAACTGCGCCAGCAGAAACTTCAAACAGCCGTTTTTCTGCGAAATGTCCGTCACGCCGACCTTGCCCGCGTCGGCACGCAGCAGCGCCACCTGTACGAGCGTGTACACGCTCGGCGGCGGGTCGCCAAAGCGGTCGATGACCTCGTCCATGAGGTCGTCGGCCTCCGCCTCCGTGCGCACGAGCGCGATGCGGCGGTAGAGATCCATGCGCTGCTCCTGGCTGGGCACATAGCTCTCCGGGATGTTGGCCGACACGGCGAGGTCGGCCGCGCACTCGGCGCGCTGCTCGGGCTTTTCGCCGCGCTCTTCGAGCACGGCCTCCTCGAGCAGCTTGAGGTACATATCATAACCGACGTCGATCATATGGCCCGACTGCTCGGCCCCGAGCAGACTGCCCGCGCCGCGGATCTCCAGATCGCGCATGGCGATGCGGAAGCCGGAGTTGAACTCCGCAAACTCGCGGATGGCGCTCAGGCGCTTTTCGGCGATCTCGCTCAGCTCGCGCCCGCGCCGGAACGTCAGGTACGCGCTCGCGCGCCGGTTCGAGCGGCCCACGCGCCCGCGCAGCTGGTGCAGCTGGGCAAGGCCCATGCGGTCGGCGTCCTCGATGATGAGGGTGTTCACGTTCGGAATATCGATGCCGGTCTCGATGATGGTCGTGCAAACCAGGATCTGCGTCTCGCCCGTGACCATGCGCTCCATGACCGTCGAGAGCTGCTCTTCGTTCATCTGGCCGTGCGCCACGTCCACGGCCGCGCCGTCGAGCATCTTCGAGATGCGCAGGGCGGTGCGCTCGATGTTTTCAATGCGGTTGTGCAGGTAGTACACCTGCCCGCCGCGCTGCAGCTCGCGGCGCATGGCGTCGCACAGCACGTTCCAGTCGTGCTCCATGACGAAGGTCTGCACGGGGATGCGGTCCTGCGGCGGCTCTTCGATGGTGGACATGTCGCGGATGCCGGACAGGGCCATATTCAGCGTGCGCGGGATGGGTGTGGCCGAGAGCGTGAGCACGTCGACCGCGCGGCTCATCTCCTTGATGTGCTCCTTGTGCGCCACGCCGAAGCGCTGCTCCTCGTCGACGATGAGCAGGCCGAGGTTCTTGAATTCGATGTTTTTCTGCAGCAGCTTATGCGTGCCGATCACGAGATCACACTTGCCGCTGCGCATGTCCGCGAGCGTCTGGCGGATCTGCCCCTGCGAGCAAAAGCGCGAGAGCATCCGGATCTCGACCGGGAAGCCGTAAAACCGCTGCACGGCCGTCTGATAGTGCTGCTGGGCGAGTACGGTCGTCGGCACGAGAATGGCCGCCTGCCGCCCGTCGAGCACGCACTTCATCACCGCGCGCAGGGCGACCTCGGTCTTGCCGTAGCCCACGTCGCCGCACAGGAGGCGGTCCATGGGCACGGGCTTTTCCATGTCGGCCTTGATCTCGTCGATGCACCGGAGCTGGTCGTCCGTCTCCGGATAGCCGAAGTGCTCCTCAAATTCCGTCTGCCACGGGCTGTCGGGTGCGAAGGCGTGACCCTTCGTGCGGCTGCGCGCGGCGTAGAGCGCGGTGAGCTCCTTGGCCATGCTTTTTGCGGCCGCTTTGGCGCGCGTTTTCGTGCGCGCCCACTCCGTGCCGCCCATTTTGGACAGCTTCACGGGCCGGTCCTCGCCCGCGCCGATGTATTTGCTCACGAGGTCGAGCTGTGTCGCCGGGACATAGAGCGTGTCCGCCCCGGCATAGCTGATCTTGATATAGTCCTTCACCGCACCGTCGACCGGCATCTGCACGATGCCCGCAAAGCGGCCGATGCCGTGGTATTCGTGCACGACGAGGTCGCCAACGGAGAGGTCCGTGTAGGAGTTGATCTTCTCGCGGTTCGTTTGCTTTTTGTGTCTGGCGCGCCACAGGCCGGACGCCGCGATCTGCGTGTCCGTGAGGATGGCGAGCCTTGCATACGGAAACTCGATGCCCGCCGAGAGACTGCCCGGCGTGACGAGGCACTGCCCCGGTTCCGGCAGCGCATCCGGGTGCTCGTCCGCCGCGGCATGGATGCCGTGACCGTCGAGAAACTCGCACAAAATGCGCGCCCGGCGCATATCGCCCGCCAGCACGACCACGCGGTAGCCGAGATTCCGATAGTGCGCAATGTCGTCCGCCGCGGTCTGGCTGCTGCCGCCGTAGGACGGGAGCTGCTTTGCCGTCAGGCTCACGAGCGTGCGCGCCTCGATGGGGCTGCGGCCGAGCTGCAGCCCGTCGGCCAGCACGATGGGCCAGGCCTGGACTCTGCGCATCATGTCGGCAAACGGCTCGTAGAAATTTTCCGCGCGCGCGGCCATCGTGCCGCTGCGCACGAGCAGGGCGATGTCCTCGCGCAGCTGCGTGGTGTATTCCTTCGCGCGCTCGGCGCAGCGCGCCGGCTGGTCGATCAGCACGGCCGCCTCCGGCGCGAGATAGTCCAGCGCCGTGGCAAACGTGTCGTACACGAAGCCCATATACCGGTCGGCCGCCGGGAGCACGCAGTCGGCGCAGAGCTTTTCCCCGTCGGCGCGCAGGGCCTCGGCGAGCTTCTGCGCCGTGTCGCTGTCCTTTTTCGCGGCGGCGCGTCCGGCGAGCTTCTGCAGCTTTTCGCCCAGTGCGGCGCTGCCGCCCGGATACAGCGGCGGCAGGGTCTCCGCCGCCGGCAGGATGCGGCAGCTTTCCAGCGGCTGAGTGCGCCGCTGACTCTCGGGGTCGAAAAAGCCCATGGAGTCCACATCGTCGCCCCAGAACTCCACGCGCACCGGCTGCGGATACGCGGGGGAGAAAAAGTCCAGAATGCCGCCGCGGCGCGAAAACTGGCCCGGCCCTTCCACCTGCGCCGTACGCAGATAGCCGCAGCGCAGCAGCGCATCCTCGGCATCCTCGGGCGGCAGGGAACTGCCGTCGCGGATCTCAAAGGCCGCCTGCAGCAGTTTTTCCTTCGGCATGGCACGCTGCAGCAGACCCGAAACCGTGCACACCACGGCCGGCGCCGTCCCGGCAGCGAGCGCATAAAGCGCGCTCAGGCGCTTTTGCTCCGTCTGACGCGAGACGCTCTCGACCGTATAAAACGTATAGTCGCGCGCCGTCAGCAGCGGCACGTCCTGCCCCAGCAGGGCAGAGAGATCTTTTTGAAACAGCTCGGCCGCCGCCTCGTCCGGGCACACGGCCAGCACCGGCGCGTCGAGCTGCGCGTGCATCGACGCCGCCAGCAGCGCGCGCGCACTCGCCGGCAGACCCGAAATGCGCGCAGGAAGCCGCCCGCTCTCCAACAAGGCCGGGAGGGCGGCTGCTTCCGTATCGCCGAACAGTTGTTCGGCCTGCGCGACCAGGAACAAAACAACACCTGCTTTATGTAAAAAATCGTGTTTTTTTATCATACCACAACCTGCACAGGAAAAGCAAATCCTCTGCACGGCAGATTCTACACCTATTTATATAATAAATCCGAACATTATTATTGAAATAATCATGAATTTTTGCTATACTGGTAGGGCTGATACCAGCGCACCCGCGCAGGGAAAAATCATCGAAGGAGCCGAACCTATGGCCACCATGAATTCGCTCACCGATATCTGGTCCGTCGTCATGGACAGCCTCTCGCAGGAGCTGACCCAGACGGCAATCAATACCTGGTTTTCCGATTGCACCCCCATTGAGATCAATAATAATACGCTCATCGTGCACACCACGTCGGATTTTAAGCGCAGCATCATTCAGTCGCGCTTTGAAAAGACGATCTGCGCCGTGCTGTACGATCTGTTTTCCTGCCCGTTCGAGCTGGTCGTGCTCGCCGGGGATGATGAGCTGCTCGAATACCGCGAGAAGCGCCCGTCGTCCGAGGAAATGCCGGAGATGGACGGCTACACGTTTGACCGCTTCATCGTCGGCCCGAGCAACAAGTTTGCCCACGCAGCGGCCATCGCCGTGTCGCAGAATCCCGGCAAGGCGTATAACCCCCTGCTGATCTACGGCAACTCCGGCCTCGGCAAGACGCACCTTCTGCTCGCCATCGGCCAGACCATCCGCCACAACAATCCGTCGGCGAAGATCGCCTACGTCAAGGGCGAGGAGTTCGTCAATCAGATGGTCAAATCCATCGGCACCGGCACGGCCGAAAACTTCCGCCAGAAATACCGCAACGCGGATCTGCTGCTCATGGACGATATCCAGTTCATCGCGGGCAAGGACAGCACGCAGGAGGAATTTTTCCACACCTTCAACTGTCTGTATGAGGCCGGCAAGCAGATCGTCGTGACCTCCGACCGGCCGCCGAAGGAGATGAAGCGCCTCGACGACCGGTTGTGCACCCGGCTCGAGGGCGGTCTGCTCGCGGACGTTCAGCCGCCGGATCTCGAGACGCGCACGGCCATCATCCGCACGAAGGCCGCGCAGTTCGGTATGATTCTCTCCGAGGACGTCGTCCAGTACATTGCGGAAAACATCACCTCGAACGTCCGTCAGCTCGAGGGCGTCGTCAAGCGCCTGACCGCTTACCGCGACATTCTCGACGATACGATCACGGTCGATTCCGTCAAGCGCGCCATCCGGGACGTCATCCGCACCGGCACCTATATCCCCACGCCGGATGTCATTATTGAAGAGTCCGCGCGCTCGTTCCAGCTCACCGGCGCCGACCTGCGCGGGCAGAGCCGCAGCAAAAAGACCGCCATGGCCCGCCAGATCGCCATGTACCTCATGCGCAACCTCACGAACCTCCCGCTCAAGGAGATCGGCGAGGAATTCGGCGGCCGCAACCACGCCACCGTGCTCAGCTCCATCCGCAAGGTCGAGGAGCTGCTCAAGTCCGACCCCGAGATCGCCGCCACCGTGCGCGACATTACGAGCAACATCAACTCGAAAAACTGATTTCCACATTCGGCTGTTATTCTAACGTGGAAAGCGTGTGGAAAGCGGTGGATTCTGAAAATGTCAATTTTCGTCAGTTTTTAAGTTACCAACCTTTCCACAATCTTTTCAACACGGTTTTTCCCGCTGACACAAGGCATTCGGCGGGTTTTCCACCAAACGAACACCCCTACTACTACTACTACTAAATTTATGCTTTCTATCTTTCGGATAGACACAGCAATTCTGATCAAGGAGGCCGACCATGAAATTTTCCTGTGACAAATACGTTCTGCAGCAGGCTGCCGCATCCGCAGCCCGCGCCGCAGCCGCCAAAAGCCCGATCCCCACGCTCGAAGGCCTGCTCATTGAGGCCGGCGCGAGCGTGCGTATCACCGGCTATGACCTGAAGAAAGCCATTTATACCACCATCGACGCCGACATTCCCGAGCCCGGCAGCGTGCTCATCGGTGCGCGCCTGTTCTGCGAGATGCTGCGCCGCATGCCGGACGGCATCGTCACCGTCGAGGCGGAAAACGGAACCGTGTCCGTCAAATGCGGCAAGGCGGCGTTCAACCTCGTCGGCCTGAGCGCGGACGATTATCCGGATCTGCCGACTGTCGAGGCGGAAAACGGCGTGTCGCTGCCGCAGGACCTGCTCAAAAAGATGATCAACGAGTGCTCCTTCGCCGTGAGCACGAACGAGAGCCGCCCGGTCTACATGGGCACGCTCTTCGAGATCGAAAATAACGTTCTGACCATGGTCTCCGTCGATGGCTACCGGTTGGCGCTGCGGCGCGAAGCGGTCGAGGGCTATGGCGATGACTGCAGCTTCATCGTGCCCGGCACGGCGCTGAGCGATCTGGAGCGCCTGTGCGGCGACAGCGACGAGCGCGTCGTCCTGTCCGTCGGCAGCAAGCACATTTCCTTCACCGTCGGCAATACGGTCATTTTGTCCCGCCGGCTGGAAGGCGACTTCCTCAATTATAAGAAAGCAATCCCGGAGTCGTTCCGCGTCACGGTCAAGACCGCGCGCACGGATCTGCTCGAGGTCGTCGAGCGTGTGTCGCTCATCATTGACAGCAAAAATAACGCGCCTCTGCGCCTGACCTTCCGCAAGGACGCGATCGACTTCGTCTGCACGACGCCGCTCGGCAAGGCGGCCGACTCCTGCCCGTGCGAGGGCGACGGCGGCGATCTGGAGATCGGTTTCAACGATCACTACCTGTCCGACGCGCTCAAGGCCGCGCCCGCGGAAGAGATCAACGTCTGCCTGAACACCGGTTCGAGCCCGTGCATTCTCGTCCCGGCTGACGGAAGTGATAACTTTGTGTATATGGTCCTGCCGGTGCGCCTGCGCGCCGGACAGTGATCCGGGTCTGAAAAACGGGAAAAATGGAAAACATTACGATTGAAACGGAATTTATCAAGCTCGACGCGCTGCTGAAGTTTGCCGCCCTCACGGCGACCGGCGGCGAGGCCAAGCAGGTCATTGCCGACGGTATGGTCGCCGTCAACGGCGAGACGTGCACCATGCGCGGCAAGAAGATCCGCCCGGGAGATGAAGTCACCTTCGCCGGGCACACGCTGCACGTGCAGAGCGCGCAATGATCGTAAGAAAAATTGCGCTCAACGGCTGGCGCAACTACGAATTTGCCGCGGCGGAGTTTTCGCCCGGAACGAACGTCATCACCGGCGAAAATGCCCAGGGCAAGACGAATCTGCTCGAGGCGGTCTACCTGCTCACGGGCGGGAAGAGCTTTCGCACGCGGTTCGATAAGGAACTCATCGGCTTCGGCTATACGAGCGCGGAGGTGCTCGCGGATGTGTTCGCCTTCGGGCGGGAGCAGACCGTGCGCATCGTGCTCCGGCAGGGGCAGCGCAAGCAGATCTGGCAAAACGGCGTGAAGAAAACCGCCGCCGAGCTCGCCGGGACGTTTGCCGCCGTGCTCTTTTGTCCGGATGATCTGAACATCATCCGCGACGGGCCGGCCGCCCGCCGCCGCATGATGGACATGGCCATCAGCCAGCTGCGGCCGAAGTACGGCGCACTGCTCGCTGAATACAGCCGGTTATATGACCAGAAGTCCGCCATCCTGCGCGACTGGCATGAAAAACCGTCCCTGCTCGACACGCTCGACGATTTTTCCGACCAGATGTGCCGCGTCTCGGCCAAGCTCATCCGCTACCGCGCGGCTTACGCCTCGCGGCTGAACATCGCCGCCGCGCCCATCCACGCCGATTTTTCCGGCGGGCGCGACAAATTGACCCTCGCCTACCGCACGGTCAGCACTGTTGTCGATGCGCTCGGCACAGAAAAAGAAATTTACTACGCCCTGTGCGACCATCAGGAGCAGCACCGCCGCGCAGAGCTCGACAGCGGCCAGTGCCTGACCGGCGCGCACAAGGATGACCTCATCATCAGCATCAACGGCCAGTCGGCGCGCGCGTTCGCTTCGCAGGGGCAGACGCGCACGGCGGCGCTGTCGCTCAAGCTCGCCGAGCGGGAGATCTTTCACGACGAGTTTGACGAATACCCCGTGCTCATGCTCGACGACGTGCTCTCGGAGCTGGACGCGCAGCGGCAGGCCTTCGTGCTCAACCGCATCGGCGGCGGGCAGACGCTCATCACCTGCTGCGAGGACGCGCGCATCGCCGAACGTACCGGCGGTCGCGTGCTCACGGTCGAAAACGGGGTGATTCGCTGATGTATCTGCACCTCGGCAATCAGGTCATTGCGCTGCAAAAGAGCGTCATCGGCGTCTTTGACATGGACACCGCCACGTGGTCGTACCGCACGCGCGAGACACTCGAAAAACTCGAACAGGCCGGTCAGGTGGAAAACGCCGCCGGGACCGAGCTGCCGAAGTCGTTCGTGCTCTGCTCGCTCGGCAGCGGCCAGACATGTTATCTCTCCCAGCTCAACACCGCAACATTATATAAACGCAGCAAGGCCAGCGGACTGGAAAATCTCTGATCGCGGCGCTGCACGGAAGGAAGCAAACCATGCCAGATATTACAGATAAGATCACACAGGAGTACGACGCCAGCCAAATCCAGGTCCTCGAGGGTCTGGAGGCCGTGCGCAAACGCCCGGGCATGTACATCGGCTCGACGTCGTCGTCCGGCCTGCACCACCTGGTGTATGAGATCGTCGACAACTCCATCGACGAGGCCCTCGCTGGCTACTGCAGCCACATCGAGCTCACCATCGAGCCCGGCGACATCATATGCGTCAGCGATAACGGCCGCGGCATCCCCGTGGACATCCAGCCGCAGACCGGCAAATCCGCGCTCGAAGTGGTGTTCACCGTGCTGCACGCGGGCGGCAAGTTCGGCGGCGGGGGCTATAAGGTCTCCGGCGGCCTGCACGGCGTCGGCGCCTCGGTCGTCAATGCACTGTCCGAGTGGCTGGAAGTGAACGTGCACAAAAATGGGAAGATCTATCAGATGAAGTTCTCCCGCGGCGATATCACGCAGCCCATGACCGTTGTCGGCGAGACGGATCACACCGGCACGACCGTGCGCTTCAAGCCCGATCCCATCATGTTCGAGGACACGGTCTACGACTATGAGACGCTGCACGTGCGCATGCGCGAGCAGGCGTTTCTGAACGCCGGACTGCGCATCACCATCACCGACCGGCGCGGCGAAGAGCCCGTGAGCGAGTCGATGTGCTACGAGGGCGGCATCCGCGAGTTCGTGGATTTCATCAACAAAAACAAGACGGCCCTGCACCCCGAGGCCATCTATATGTCCGGCGAGCGCAGCGACTCCATGTGCGAGATCGCGCTGCAGTATAACGACGGCTATAACGAGGTCATCGTGTCGTTCGCCAACAACATCCACACGCCGGAGGGCGGCATGCACGAGACCGGCTTCAAGGCTGCGCTCACCCGCGCGCTCAATGCCTACGGCAAAAAGTCCGGCATCCTCAAGGAGGGCGACAGCATCTCCGGCGAGGACAGCCGCGAGGGCCTCACGGCTGTCATCTCCGTCAAGCTCACGAACCCCCAGTTCGAGGGGCAGACGAAGGCCAAGCTCGGCAACTCTGAGATGCGCACGCTCGTCGATTCCGTTGTGTTCGATCGCCTGTCGCAGTTTCTGGAGGAGAACCCCGCCGTCGGCCGCATGATCATCGAAAAAGCGCTCACGGCCTCGCGCGCCCGCGAAGCCGCGCGCCGCGCGCGCGAAAACATCCGCCGCAAAAACGGGCTCGAGGGCTTCAACATGCCCGACAAGCTGCGCGACTGCAACGACCGCGACCCGTCGCTCACCGAACTCTACATCGTCGAGGGCGACAGCGCAGGCGGCTCGGCCACGCAGGGGCGCGACTCGCGCTTCCAGGCCATTCTGCCGCTCTGGGGCAAGATGCTCAACGTCGAAAAGGCCCGCGCCGACAAGGTATACGGCAACGACAAGCTCACGCCCGTCATCACGGCGCTCGGCGCCGGACTGGGCGATGAGTTTGACATCAATAAGCTCCGCTATCACAAGGTCATCATCATGGCCGATGCCGATGTCGATGGCAGCCACATCCGCACGCTGCTGCTGACGTTCTTCTTCCGCTTCATGCGTCCGCTCATCGACGGCGGCTATGTCTACTCCGCCATCCCGCCGCTGTATAAGCTCAACCGCGGTAAGACCACGCGCGTGGCCTTCTCCGACGAGGAGCGCGATAAAATTTCCGCCGAGATGCGCGGCGACAACCCGAACGCGAAGATCGACATCAACCGCTTCAAGGGCCTCGGCGAGATGGACCCGCACGAGCTCTGGGAGACGACCATGAACCCCGAGACCCGCACGCTCAAGCAGATCACGCTCGAGGACGCCGTGCACGCCGACGAGGTGTTCACCGTGCTCATGGGCGAAAAGGTCGAGCCGCGCAAGGCGTTCATCGAGCAAAACGCCAAGTACGCGGTCAATATTGATATTTAAGGAGGTGTGCAGCCATGGCCAAGGATTATAAACGGGAGGACATTCTCTATCCCGACCAGAAGATCATTCAGAGCGAGCTCGTCCATGAGATGCAGACCTCTTACATCGAGTACGCCATGTCCGTCATCGTCGGGCGTGCGCTGCCGGATGTGCGCGACGGTCTCAAGCCCGTGCACCGCCGCATCCTCTACGCCATGTATGAGGACAATCTGACCTCGGATAAGCCGTTCAAAAAATCCGCCACCTGCGTCGGCGACGTGCTCGGCCGGTATCATCCCCACGGTGATGCGTCCGTGTACGACGCGATGGTGCGTCTGGCGCAGGACTTTTCCATGCGCTACATGCTCGTCGACGGCCACGGCAACTTCGGCTCCGTGGACGGCGATCCCCCGGCCGCCTACCGATACACCGAGGCGCGCCTGTCGAAGATCGCCAACGAAATGCTGCGCGACATCGACAAGGACACCGTCGACTGGGACCCGAACTTTGACGAGACGCGCCGCGAGCCGCGCGTGCTCCCGTGCCGGTTCCCGAACCTGCTCGTTAACGGCAGCTCCGGCATCGCCGTCGGCATGGCGACGAATATCCCGCCGCACAACCTGACCGAGGTCATCAACGCCTGCGTCTGCGTGCTTGAAAACCCGGACGCCACGCTCTCGGACCTCATGCAGCACGTCACGGGCCCGGACTTTCCGACCCGGGGCATCATCGTCGGCCGCAGCGGCATCCGCGCGGCCTACGCCACCGGCCGCGGCCGCATCGTCGTGCGCGCCCGCACCGAGACCGAGACCTGGGGTCACGACCGCATCCGCATCATCGTGACGGAGCTGCCCTATCAGGTCAACAAGCGCCAGCTCATCCAGAACATTTCCGAGCAGGTGCGCGATAAAAAGCTCGACGGCATCTCCGGCCTGCGCGACGAGTCCGACCGCAACGGCATGCGCATCGTCATCGAGCTCAAAAAGGACGCCAACACCCAGGTCGTGCTCAACCGGCTCTTCGCCCAGACGCAGATGCAGACCACGTTCGCCGTGAACATGCTCGCGCTGGTCGATAACCAGTCGCAGCCGAAGATCCTGTCCCTGCGGCACATTCTCGACGAGTATCTCACCTTCCAGGAAGAGATCATCGTGCGCCGCACGAAGTTCGACCTCAAAAAAGCGCTTGAGCGCGCGCATCTGCTCGAGGGTCTGCTCATCGCCGAGGAGAACATCGACGAGGTCATCCGCATCATCCGCGAGAGCTATGACGACGCGAAGGAAAACCTTATGCAGCGCTTCAGCCTGTCCGATGTGCAGGCGCAGGCCATTCTCGATATGCGCCTCAAGGCCCTGCAGGGGCTCGAGCGCGAGAAGCTGCAAAACGAGTATGATGAGCTGGAAAAGCGTATCGCCTACTTCCGCGAGCTGCTGGCCGACCCCGAAAAGGTCAAGGCCGTGCTGCGCGACGAGCTCATTGCCATCCGCGACAAGTACGGCGACGAGCGCAAAACGGAGATCCAGGACATCGAGGACGACATTGATATCGAAGACCTCATCGAGGAGGAGCAGTGCGTATTCACGCTCTCGCACGGCGGCAACATCAAGCGCGTGCCCGTCGACGAGTACACCGCGCAAAAGCGCGGCGGCAAGGGCGTGCGCGCGGCGACGCTGCGCGACGAGGACTATGTGGACACCGTGTTCACCGCCTCGACGCATGACTACATCCTCTTCTTTACCAACCGCGGCCGGTGCTACCGCAAGAAGGGCTACCTCATCCCGGAGGCCGGGCGCACCGCGCGCGGCGTGAACATCGTCAACTTCATCCAGGTGGAGAAGGACGAGCATGTCAACGCCATGCTGCACGTGCGCGAGATGGACGACGATTCGTTCCTCGTCTTTGCCACGCGCAGCGGTACGGTCAAGCGCATGCCGCTCTCGGCCCTGCGCAACATCCGCACGAGCGGCATCCGCGCACTCACGCTCGACGAGGGCGACGAGCTCATCAACGTCATGCGCACCGACGGCAGCCGGAACATCCTCCTGGCGACCCACAACGGTCAGGCCATCTGCTTTGCCGAGACGGACGTGCGCCCCATGGGCCGCGAGGCCGTCGGCGTGCGCGGTATCCGCCTCAAGGACGGCGACTGGGTCGTCGGCGCTGAGATCGCGCAGCCGGACGCGGACGTGCTGTCCATCACCGAAAACGGTTACGGCAAGCGCACCCCGGCCGCCGACTATATCCGCGGCGGCGAGGAACCGCAGCACCGCGGCGGCTCCGGCATGAAAAACTACAACATCACCGACAAGACCGGCCCGGTCGCGGCCGTCAAGGTCGTGCAGGAGAGCGACGACGTGCTCGTCGTCTCGGACGACGGCGTCATCATCCGCATGGAGGCTGCCGGCATCTCCGAGCTTGGCCGCGCGACGCAGGGCGTGCGCATCATGCGCCTGTCCGAGGGCGCGCGCGTCATCTCTGTCGCGCTCACCGACCGCGCCGAGAGCGGCGACGCTGCCCCCGCCGAGGAGCCCGAGGCATGAAGCAGGTCACGATCTATACCGACGGGGCCTGCTCCGGCAACCCCGGCCCCGGCGGCTGGGGCGCCATCCTGAAATACGGCGCGCATGAAAAGGAGCTCTCCGGCGGCGAGCCGTCCACGACGAACAACCGCATGGAGCTGCTCGGCGCGATCACGGCGCTGCAGAGCCTGCACGAGCCGTGTCAGGTGTCGCTGTATACGGACAGCCAGTATCTCGCCAACGCCATTAACCTCGGCTGGCTGCGCGGCTGGAAGCAGAAGGGCTGGCGCCGCAAGGACGGCGAGCTGAAAAACGTCGACCTCTGGCAGACGCTCGACGGGCTGCTCCAGACGCACAAGGTGCAGTTTTTCTGGGTCAAGGGTCACGCCGACAATGTGTACAACAACCGCTGCGACGCGCTGGCCGTCGCGGAAAGGGAGAAGTTTGCATGACAGAGCCGAACGAACCGAAGATCGTCCATTTTTCACCGCGGGCACAGGCTCCGGTGCAGGACACGGCCGGCAACTGGGAGCCGGACGAGCAGCTGTTTGGTCTCGAGGAGCTGCTGCAGCAGCTGCCGCCGATCCGCAAGCTGCATCTGGAAAAGGGCAGGCTCACGGACCTCGTGCGCCTGTATCCGGACATGAAGCGCACGTTTGACGCGCCCGAGCTGCTGCCGGAAGCCGTCATCGCCAGCGCCATGGTGCGCCGGCGCATGGAGCTGCTGCTCTTCCGCGCGGACGACAGGCGCGAGGCGGGCTATGCGCTCGTGACGGTCTGCTCGCCGTATGGCTACGTGCTCGTGCACGCGCTCACGATCTATCCGTATCTGCGCGGGCAGCTGCTCGGCCGCGTGGCCATGGAACTCATCGCGCGCTGCTACGCCGGTAAGAAGGGCATTCTCTATTGCCAGAGCCGCACGTGCGTGGCGCTGCCGGAGCGCGAGCGGCTGCTCACGAAAAACGGCTACCGCGACACGGGCTTCCGCTTCCGCTGGGGCGGGCAGCCGGCGGCGCTGTATCTGCGCCCATGCCAGAGCACGGAGGACATCACGCCCGTGGCGCAGCTGCTGCTGCGGGATCTGTACGGCGATCTGCTGCCGCCTGTCAACGCGCGGCGCATGATCCAGCCGGAGGCGTAAACAGGAGGACAATATGGGACAAAGTGTAGATCTCCGCGTGCTCACGGCGGAGGAATTCGAGCCGTTCCGGCAGCGCAATATCGCGCGCTACGCGCAGGAGCTGCTCTTCGCCCGCGCCACGGACACAGAGGAGCACGCGCTCACCGAGGCGCAGGGCGCGCTCGACGAGATGCTGCCGCAGGGCGCGGAAACGCCGCGCAACTACCTGCTCGCGGCCGAGTCCGGCGGTGAGACCGTCGGCGAGCTCTGGTGCGACACGACCGAGCCGGAGACGGTGTTCATCAACGACTTTTTCGTCTATCCGGCCTGCCGCGGCCACGGCTGGGGCAATGCGATGCTCCGCGCCGTGGAGGAACTGGCGGCCGCGCAGTCGTTCGAGCAGATCGTCACGCACGTGTATCACACCAACCGCATCGCGCTGGCCATGTTCGAGTCGGCTGGCTTCACGCAGATCGGCCCGCCGAAGGGCGGCAACATCTTTCTGCGCAAGCGGTATATGCGCTCGCCGTTTCTGGCGTAATGTTATAAAAAAACCTCCGCACTGTTTGCGCAGTGTGGAGGTTTTTTATAAGGTCGGGCAGTATTTATTTTCGGAGAAAATAGATAAAAGAACGGACCACCGGGGCGCGACAGATGCACTGAGTCTCATGGTACCAGAGCCGCAGGGGAGCCCGAGGGGGCAAGGCCCGCCTCGGATGGGATCGGGCAGTATTTATTTTCGAAGAAAATAAATAAAAAAATAGACCACCGAGGCGCGACAGATGCACTGCGTCTCATGGCACCAGAGCCGCAGAGGAGCCCGAGGGGGCAAGGCCCGCCTCGGATGGGATCGGGCGGTATTTATTTTCGAAGAAAATAAATAAAAAAATAGACCACCGAGGCGCGACAGACGCGCTGAATCTTATGGTTACAGAGCCGCAGGGGAGCCCGAGGGGGCAAGGCCCGCCTCGGATGGGATCGGGCAGTATTTATTTTCGAAGAAAATAAATAAAAAAATAGACCACCGAGGCGCGACAGATGCACTGCGTCTCATGGCACCAGAGCCGCAGAGGAGCCCGAGGGGGCAAGGCCCGCCTCGGATGGGATCGGGCGGTATTTATTTTCGAAGAAAATAAATAAAAAAATAGACCACCGAGGCGCGACAGACGCGCTGAATCTTATGGTTACAGAGCCGCAGGGGAGCCCGAGGGGGCAAGGCCCGCCTCGGATGGGATCGGGCAGTATTTTTATGCAGAGCATAAAAATACTGCCTCTGGCTGAGATGGGACCAGAGGCAGACCCGCTGCTGCGGGAAGGGGGGAAACGCGGCGCACAGGGTGGAGAAGGATGGAAGGAAGTTGCCTGGATGGTGGCAATGGGATTTTGCGCCGCAGGGAAGAAAGCAGTTGGATCAGGATGCGTAGATCTTGCCGACGATCCGGGTCGCAAGCCCGGTCGGCAGGATGCGCATGAGAAACACGAACAGGGCGTACTTGTGTCCCATCGTGCAGATGAGCTTCGCGCGCTTTTGCGTGGCGCGCCGGGCCACGAACTGCCCGGCGTATTCGGCGCTCATACCGGTCTGCTCGTCGTGCTCCATCACGGCGACGGAGCGCGCGATGCGGCCGTGATAGACATCGTCGCCGTCGCAGCTCTTGCGCCGCGCGGCGGTGAAGCCGGTGGCAATGTCACCCGGCATGATGACGCAGACCTCGATGCCGAAGGGACGCACCTCGCTTGCGAGCGCGAGCGAATACGTGCGCACGGCGGCCTTGGAGGCCGAGTAGTACGCCTGAAACGGAATGGCGATCGGCGCGGCAACGGAGCTCATGTTCACGATGCGGCCGCCGCCCTGCTGCCGCATGATGGGCAGGACTGCATGGTTCATGTTCACCATGCCGAAAAAGTTCACATCAAACTGCCGCCGGGCCTCCTGCGCCGGCGTGAACTCGATCGCGCCGGAGATGCCGAAGCCCGCATTGTTGATGAGAATGTCGATGCGCCCCTCGCGGCGCAGAATCTCCGCCACGGCGGCGTTCACCTGCGCTTCGTCCGTCACGTCTGCCTGCAGGTGCGTTACGCCCGGCTCCGCGTTTTCGGCGCGGCGGCTGAGCTCATACACGTTGAGACCGCGGCCGCGCAGGGCACGCGCGGCGTGCAGGCCGATGCCCGAACTGCCGCCGGTGATGACGGCCACGCGCGCTTCGGTGGTGGATGACATGGAGATCGCCTTCGTTTTCTTCGAATTTTTTAAGTATTTTCTAAAATACTAGCAGACCGTATGGAAAAATGCAAGGGACAAGTTGTGAACTTTTCTTGACACCGGTCACGGCCCGCCCCCGTGCCCATTGACGCATGGCCGGATTTTGGGTATACTGTGTGCAGAAAAATATAGACAGATCGGGCGGCGCGGGCTTACCCGGCGCCATGGGAGAAAGTATGCATCTGAGTAAACAAATCGAATCCATGTATGACGACGCGGTGCGCATCCGCCAGGACCTGCACCGCATTCCCGAGATCGGCTTTCAGCTGCGCGATACGCAGGCCTATGTCCTGCGCGAGCTGAAGCAGTGCGGCCCGGACCGCATCGAGACGCCGGCCGTCTGCGGTGTGAAGGCTGTGTTTTTCGCTAAGGACGCCGAGACGACCATCGCCTTCCGCGCCGATATGGACGGCATCCACAATGACGAGGCCAATGACGTGCCCTACTGCTCGCAGCACCCCGGCAACATGCACGGCTGCGGCCACGACGGGCATATGACGATCCTTTTGCTCTTTGCGCGCTGGATCGCCAAAAATCGCGCGCACATTCATTGTAATATTGTCCTGCTGTTCCAGCCCGGCGAAGAGGGCTGGGCCGGCGCGCGGCGCATGATCGACGACGGCGCGCTCGAAAACCCGAAGGTCGACCGCATCTACGGCCTGCACCTGTGGCCGACCGTGCCGAAGGGCAAGATCGGCGTGCGCTGGGACTATCTCATGGCGCAGACGAGCGATTTCGAGATCACCGTCCACGGCAAGAGCGCCCACGCCTCCACGCCGCAGATGGGCATCGACGCCATCGTCGTTGCGGCGGAGCTCATCACGATGGTGCAGACCGTCATCACGCGCGACGTCGATCCGCACCAGGACGCGCTGCTCACGCTCGGCAAGATCCAGGGCGGCACATCGCACAACGTTATCGCCGAGGAGGTCACGATCAGCGGCACGCTGCGCGTGTTCAGCAACGACCTCTACCGCACCCTCAGCCACAAGATCGCCGCGCTCATGCAGGGGCTCGAGACGGCCACCGGCGCGCAGATCGACATGGACCGCAAGGTCCGTTACCCCAGCGTGCGCAACCCGCGCGAGCTGGTGGAGCAGTTTTACACCGTGCTCGACTCCATGGACGACGCGGTCCTGGTCGAGCCCGTCATGGCGGCGGAGGATTTCGCCGAATACCAGCAGGAGATCCCGGGCCTGTTTTTCTTCCTCGGCGTGCAGGAGCCGACCGGTACCGCCCCGCTGCACAGCAGTCATTTCAATTTCGACGAGCGCGTTTTGCTGACCGGCGTCGAGACGTTCAAACGGATACTGGAGTGTGAGTCAAAATGTACGAAGAAAAAATAATCCCACCGAAAAAGTCCATGCCGCAGGCCGTGGACGGCACGCTGCGCAAGTTTGCCCTGCGCGTGCCGGAGGTCATCTATCAGTGCAGCGGCATCATGATTTTTGGCAAGCGTATCAAGTCGCTCGTGTTCTCGACCGACCTGTCCATCATCAAAAACGTGAACGCGGACGCCATCATCGCGGTCTACCCGTTCACGCCGCAGCCGATCATCACGCAGGCGCTGCTGCTCGCGGCCGATATCCCGGTGTTTGCCGGCGTCGGTGGCGGCCTCACGCAGGGCCAGCGCGTGGTCAACCTCGCCATGTTCGCCGAGATGCAGGGTGCGACCGGCGTCGTGCTCAACGCGCCGACGGCCAGCACCGTCGTCTCGCACGTGGCCGAGACGATCGACATCCCCGTCGTGCTCACGGTCGCGCGCGCGGACACCGACTTTGACGAGCGCATCCGCGCCGGCGCGGACATCTTCAACGTTTCCGCCGCAGCGGAGACGCCTGCCGTCGTGCGCCGCATCCGCGAGCAGCACCCCGACGTGCCCATCATTGCGACCGGCGGCCCGACGGATGAGAGCATCCTCGAGACCATCAAAGCAGGCGCCAACGCTATCACGTGGACGCCGCCGTCCAACGGCGAGATCTTCCGCGACATCATGGCCGCCTACCGCGAGAACAAACCGCACCCCTGACCCGGTGCATAGAAAAACCGACCCGAACAAGCGTTCGGGTCGGTTTTTTTTGCGCTCATCGCAGCGTCTGTGCGTCCTCGGGGAAAAACTGCAGCGCGTGCTGTACGGTGTAAAACGCACCGGTATTCCCGAAGGCGGACGTCATCCGCTTTTCCATCGCCGTCACGGCGGGATATTGCAGCAGGCTCTGCTGGTGGGTGTAGTTGCACCAGCTGTTGAGCAGATAGCCGCTTTGCACCGCCGCGGCGGTGTAGGCGACATAGCCGCGCGCGTGCTCTGCGTGCCGCGGCATGGAAAAGGGCGCGAACAGGTCGCTGTTCGTCCGCTGCCCAAAGAACACGGAGTCGGCGGTGTAGGTCTGGCGTCCGAGCGTGTGGTAGGACGCGGTGAACGTCTGCCCGTCCCGGTCATACAGCACGCGGCCGGTCACGTCTCCGGCGAAGCGCCATCCATCCTGCATGTTTTCATCGGCAGGCCAGATCTGGAGCACCTCCGTGCCGCAGAAGCCGGGGTCGGTCGTCCACAGGAAGTGGTGGTACACCCGCCACGTCTCCTGCGCGCCGGGCAGCTGCACGCCCACACTGGTCAGGCGCAGCTCCCTGACGTCGTAGACCGTGTCCTGCACGTAATAGCGCTCATGTTTCTCGTTGTATGTTTCCCACAGCACGTTTCTGCCGTCGTTGACGGGATAGTCTTCCGTTTCGACCACGACGCGCAGCGCGCCGTCGCAGGCGGCGATGTCCTCCGGCGTGAGGTCGTTGAGCACAGCCTCCGGAAAGCCGAGATCCAGCAGCTGCTGCCGGATCGCTTCCGTCTGTGTCTGCTTGGACGTGTCCGCGGGCTGCCAGTCCATCCGGTAGCTGCTGCCGAAGAGATACCCGAGCGTGCAGCCGATGCCCAGCACCGCAGCAATCACGAGCACGAGGCACCGGTCCGTCACCCGCACCGGCCCCGGCGCGATGGCGTATCCGGCCTCGTCCAGTGCGCCGGACAGCCGGTAAAGGCTGCGGAGGATGCACCCGTAGCCCACGAGCATGGCGATCGGCACGATCCAGCCCGTGTAGTGGACGGCGGCGAGGACGCACACGAGCGCGTACCACACGATCAGCGCGAGCGCGCCGCCGGCCTGCGCGGGCAGGCCCGCCTTTTTCTGCACCGCCAGCAGCCCCCGCCAGAAGCAGAAGTACAGGGCGAGGAGCAGCACTGCGTTTATGACGGTGAGCGTGGTCGTGACGGCGGGCGTGAACACGGCACTTTGCAAAATCGTCGTATTCAGGATCAGCGTGGCGAAAAAGCAGGCCGCGCGGATCACGGTGACGGCAAAGCAGCCGCCGAGCCAGCGGTTTTCCCGCCGCAGCGCGCGAAAGCCGAGCAGCAGCAGCACCGTGCCGACGGCGGGGAGGATGTAGTTCAGGCACAGGAAGTTCAGGGTGATCGCGCACAGCGCCATGCCAAAGAGGATGCGGTTCATGGCGCGCCGCCACGGTGTCACCTCGGCGACGATCTCCTCCGGCGGAACATCGGGGACGCTCCGGGCCAGCATGGCCTCAAAGTCCGCGTCCGTCATGGTCTCCCACGGGCGGTCACACATGGCCCTCACCTCCCAACATTCTGCGCAGCTGCTTTTTCAGGCGATAGAGCCTGCCCTCGACGGCCCGGGCCGTCATGCCCAGCTCGGACGCGATCTGTGCGGTGGACTGTAAGTAATAATACTTTCGGTAAAACAGCGCCCGGTCGTTCTGACCGAACCGTGCGAGCGCATCGTGCAGCGCGGCGCGGCGCTCGGCTTGTATCAGCGCCTCCTCCGGGGATGCCTCCGGCGACGGTGCGCCCTCCGGCAGAGTCTGCGTGCCGCCGTGCCGGGCGGCGCTGCGCTGATAGTTCAGCGCTGTGCTGCGCGTGACCGCCGTCAGCCACGCATTCCAGCTCCCGCGCGCCGGGTCGAACTGCGCGATGCGGCTCCAGACGCGCATGGACACCTCCGACAGGCACTCCTCCCGATCCTGCGGGTCCGGCAGGATCGGCGCAATGATGTAGCGCATCAGCGGCCCGTAGTGCAGCAGCAGGGCCTCCATGCCGCGCTCATCCTGCTGCAGCAGCTGTGCGATCATCTCCTGCTCCTGCACGTCCTCGCCTCCTCCCGGCTGTGTTTCTACTCCATTATACACGCCGCGACCGAAAAACCCACGCATATTTTTCTGCCTTCGCGCGGGAAGAAAAAACAGTGCCCGGCTGTGATGCCGGGCACCGTCTGTTTTTTATCTGTATCTGTGTTCTCACACGGGCTTGTTCGAGGTCTTGAGCACGACGTCGTGCGCGCCGCCCTCGACGATGCTCACCGAGGACACGAGCGTCAGCCGCGCCTTTTCCTGCAGCTCGCGGATGGTCAGTGCACCGCAGTTGCACATGGTCGAGCGGACCTTTGCCAGCGTCTGCTGGACGTTATCGGAGAGCTTGCCGGCGTAGGGCACGTAGGAGTCCACGCCCTCCTCGAAGGACAGCTTCTTGCTGCCGCCGAGGTCATAGCGCTGCCAGTTGCGCGCGCGGTTGGAGCCCTCGCCCCAGTACTCTTTCATGAGCGTGCCGTTGACATTGACCTTGTTCGACGGGCTCTCGTCGAAGCGGGCGAAGTAGCGGCCGAGCATCACGAAGTCCGCGCCCATGGCCAGCGCGAGCGTGATGTGGTGATCATGCACGATGCCGCCGTCGGAGCAGACGGGCACGTAGATGCCGGTCTCGCGGAAGTACTCGTCGCGTGCGCGGCAGACCTCGATGACGGCGGTCGCCTGGCCGCGGCCGATGCCCTTGGTCTCGCGCGTGATGCAGATCGAGCCGCCGCCGATGCCGACCTTCACGAAGTCCGCGCCGCAGTCGGCCAGGAAGCGGAAGCCGTCCGCGTCCACGACGTTGCCGGCGCCGACCTTGACGCTGTCGCCGTAGCGCTCGCGGATCCACTCGATGGTGCGCTTCTGCCACTCGGAGTAGCCCTCGGACGAGTCGATCACGAGCACGTCCACACCGGCGTCGACCAGCGCGGGCACGCGCTCGGCATAGTCGCGGGTGTTGATGCCCGCGCCGACGAGGTAGCGCTTCTGACTGTCGAGCAGTTCGTTCGGTTTCTGCTTGTGGAGGTCATAGTCCTTGCGGAACACGAACGCACACAGGCGGCCCTCGTCGTTGACGATGGGCAGAGAGTTGAGCTTGTGCTCCCAGATGATGTTGTTGGCTTCCTTCAGGGACGTGCCGTCGGGCGCGGTGATCATCTTCTCGCGCGGCGTCATGAATGCGCGCACCGGCGTCTCGGGCGCCATGCGGCTCACACGGTAGTCGCGGCTCGTGACGATGCCGACCAGGCGGCCGTCGGCCGTGCCGTCCTCGGTGACGGCGACGGTGGAGTGGCCGGTCTGCTCGCGCAGGGCCAGAATGTCCGAAAGCGTCGCGTCGGGGCTGATGTTCGAGTCGCTGCGCACAAAGCCCGCCTTGTAGCTCTTGACGCGGGCGACCATCGCGGCCTCGTCCTCGATCGACTGCGAGCCGTACAGGAACGACACGCCGCCCTCCTGCGCCAGCGCGACGGCCAGCCGGTCGCCGGACACGGACTGCATCACGGCCGAGACCATCGGCACGTTCAGCGACAGGGCCGGTTCCTCGCCCGCGCGAAAGCGCGTCAGCGGCGTGCGCAGAGAAACGTTGTCCGGGATGCACTCGCTCGACGAGTAGCCGGGCACCAACAGATACTCATTGAACGTGTGCGACTGGCCGGAAAAGAAGTAAGCCATGGGAAAGACCTCCTTATAACAATATACAGTGTGGAAAGCGGAGCGGGTCGCGCCCCGGTGATGATTTTTGCTATTGTACCGCGAACGGGCGCGCTTGTCCAGCCCGCAGCACGGAAAAAAATCAGGGGCGTGACCGCCTGTTTTTGGGCATATGATAAAAACTGCGCACCGCCGCCGGCGGTGCGCAGGGAATCACAGTTTGCGGATCTTGTCCTTCTCCTCGATGAGGGGCAGGTAGTCCATGTACGGCGTGTCATTGGCGCAGGTGAACTTCGCCTCGGAGCTGAACGCCTCGACCTCTTTGTGCGCCTGCTCGATCGGGCGCAGCGTGCCCGCACCGGCGATGCAGCCGCCCGGGCAGGCCATGCCCTCGAGCAGGTAGCCGTCGTACTTTCCGGCCTTGGCCATCATCAGCAGCTTGCGGCAGTCGGCCAGACCGGTCGCCGCGGCGACCTTGACCTCCCGCTCGGGGTCCATGTCGTGGATGGCGTTGACGACCGCCTGCGCCACGCCGCCGGAATAGGCAAAGCGGCGCGCGTCGCGGCTGGAGTAGGCGGGCAGCTCCTCCTCGTCCTCGGGCAGGAACGCCTTATCCATGCCCTTGGCGGCGAAAATGCCGAGCGCCTCCTCGAACGTGAGCACGAAGTCCACGTCGCTGCGCACGCTCTGGCGGCGCGCCTCGAGCTTTTTCGAATCGCACGGACCGATGAACACGACCTTGCAGTCCGGGTGGTCGCGCTTGATCATGCGCGCGGTGAGTACCATCGGCGTGAAGGCCACGGAGATGTTCTTCTCAAACTGGGGGAAGAGCTTTTTGACCATGTCGCTCCACGACGGGCAGCAGGACGTGACCATGAATTTGTGCTTTTCGGGCACTTCCTCCAGAAAGTCCGCCGCCTCTTCGATCACGCACAGGTCCGCGCCGATGGCGACCTCATACACGTCCGCGAAGCCGAGGCGCTGGAACGCCCTGCGCATCCGCTCGGGCACGCCCTCGGGGCCGAACTGCCCCACGAACGCCGGCGCGAGCGCCACGTAAACAGGCGTATCGCTCTTGACGGCCTGAATAGTCTGAAAGATCTGGCTCTTGTCCGAGATGGCGCCGAACGGGCAGCTGACCATGCACTGGCCGCAGGACGTGCACTTGGAATAATCAATGTCGGCGCGGCCGAGCCCGTCGGAATGGATGCAGTCCATGCCGCAGGCCTTGCGGCACGGCCGCTCGAGACGCACGATGGCGTTGAACTTGCACTCTTTCAGGCAGCGTCCGCAGCGGATGCACTTATCCGGGTCGATGTGGGCCTGGCCGTTCTGCCGCGAGATGGCCTGCCGCGGGCAGACCGACATGCACGGATGCTCCAGACAGCCCTGGCACACATTCGTGATCTTCACAACGTTGTCCGGGCAGCGGTTGCACGCGAACTTGATGACGTTGATGAGCGGTTTTTCGTAGTAGATCTCCGGGTCGAGCGCCTTTTCCACGCCGTCCGAGAGCAGGGAAAACTCCGAAAACTTGCGCAGCGGCAGCCCCATGGCCAGCCGCAGCCGCTCGCCGACGACGGCGCGCTCGAGAAACAGACTGTCCCGGTAGGAACCGATCTCACCGGGGATGATCTTGAACGGCAGCTCTTCGAGCCGCTTTGCGTAATCGCCGCCCTCATAGGCCATTCGGGCGATCTCCGTGAATACTTCGTGACGGATACGTACTTTTCCGGTTTCAATGCCGCGCATAGGGTTCTCCTTTGAGAATAAAAAGTGAATTCTTGCTCGTGAAATTTGCAACAAGCACTTGACGCGAGGTCATGCAAAACATTATACTAATACGTGATAAATTTCGCAATTCTTTTTTTGCAATCTGGACAAAAAATAACGATTATCTCCATTTTTGTCGAAAAATCAAAGAAAACGGCGCATGTGTCTGGGAATGACATCCTGTGTTGGGGCAGGTTTGTGACCTGGACACAGAAAGATCTGCCGGATCTGTGGTAGGATGGATGCAATCGAAGCCGCAGCTTCCGCAAATTTTTCAGCCGTCAGGAGGGAACGCACTATGGAAGAAAACAAAACGAAAGCCAAGATCATCGCAGTCGCCGGCAAGGGCGGCGTCGGCAAGACCTCTCTGTGCTCGGCGATCGTCCGCGAGCTGGTGGAGGCCTTCCCCGGCAAGCGCATCCTCGCCATCGACGCAGACCCGGCCGTGGGCCTGTCCACGGCGCTGGGCGTGCACGTCGAGCACACGATCGACGACATCCGCAACGAAGTGATCGAGACCTCGGAGCGCGGCGAGTACCGCCAGGCCATCGAGGTGCTCAACGAGGCGCGCTTCCGCATCTTTGACACCATGGTCGAGTGCGACGGCTTCGCCTTCCTGGCCATCGGCCGTCCGGAGGCCGCCGGGTGCTACTGCTCGGTCAACTCCTACCTCAAGGAAGTCATCAGCATGCTCGCCAATGATTTCGATTATGTGGTCATCGACGGCGAGGCCGGCATCGAGCAGATCAGCCGCCGCGTCATGGAGCAGGTCTCGCACCTGGTCCTCGTCACCGACCAGAGCGCCAAGGGCGTGAACGTTTGCCGTGAGATCAAGGAGGCGGCCGATGACCTCATCACCTACGAGCGCATCGGCATGATCGTCAACCGCGTGGTCGACCCGAGCATGAACGATCTCGTCAAGCTCGACGGGGTGGACGTGCTCGCCTACATCCCCACCGATCCGATCCACGCTGCCAACGACATCCATGGCAAGAGCGTGTTCGAGCTGCCGGAGGACTCCAACATCATGGTCGGTGTCCACCAGGCGCTGCACAACCTGGGCATTTTTTGAGGAGGGAACAACATGAAGGATATGGAACTGTACGACAGCTTTATTCGCGAAACGACCGACCTGCTCGGCGCGCCGACGCAGAAGTGGGCCTATAAAGAGCGCGATGCGTGGAAAGATAACGGCGAGAGCGAGCTCGTGCTCCTGCGCGACGCTGCGTATGAGCTCGGCGGCGGCGCGAACGACGCCGTGAACTTCACCTGCGTCACGTCCGACAGCAGTCTCGTCCCGGCGGACGAGGTGCTGCTCTACGGCCCGGATATGAAGGAAATCAAGGGCGACGTGCCATTTGCCCGCCTCGTGATACTCGGCGTCAAGGACATCGACGTCGAGAACAAAGACGCGACTTACACCGCCATCCGCAACATCGAGTTCGTGAAGTACCATGTCTTCCCGGACGGATACATGATGCGCGTCTCGCCCGAGAGCAGCCGCGAGCAGATCCGCGTGAGCAAGAAGGCCATCAAGAAGGGCATCTCGTTTTACAAGGTCGGCTGCGACTTTATCCGGCAGTATAAGAAAAACCCGAACATCACGAATGTGCGCGTGATCTTCATCACGAAGAACGTCGACTTCAAGACCCTGCACGACACAGCCAAGAAGATCGACGACGTGACCAAGACCATGAACACCATCCTCGAGGGCATGCCCGAGGATCTCGACTGCGCGAGCTGCAGCTTCAAGCCCGTGTGCGACGAGGTCGAGGGCCTCAAGGAGCTGCACTTCGGCAAGGCCGGCAAGAAAGCGCCGAAGGCGTAATTTCCGCAGAACATACACGCACGGCCCCGCAAGCAACCTGCGGGGCCGTGTTTTCATCTTTCATCCAAAGGAGGTGCGCCATGCCGAATTTTCGCATGACGCTCAGCTATGACGGCACGCGCTACAACGGCTGGCAGCGGCAGGGCAACACGCCGGACACCATTCAGGGGCGGCTCGAGGCCGCACTCAGCGACCTGCTGGCGCAGCCGGTCGAGGTCGCGGGCTCCGGCCGCACGGACGCGGGCGTGCACGCCCGGATGCAGACGGCGTCGTTCCGCGCGAAGACCGACCTGCCCGCGCCAGAGCTGCTGCGGCAGCTGCGTGCGCGCCTGCCGGGGGACATCGGCGTGCTCACGCTCGAGGAAACCGCGCCGCGCTTTCACGCGCGATTGTCCTGCCGCGGCAAGACGTATGTCTACCGCGTCTGGAACAGCGAGACGCCGAATGTGTTCGAGCGGCGCTATGTCTGCACCCTGCCGCAGCCGCTCGACACGGCGGCCATGCAGCGCGCGGCCGCTCCGCTGTGCGGCCGGCACGACTACACGTCGTTCTGCGCCAACCGGCGCATGAAAAAATCTGCCGTGCGCACGGTCGATACCATCACCGTCGAGCGGCGGGGCGAGGAAGTGCGCCTGACGTTCTCGGGCGATGGCTTTTTGTACCACATGGTGCGCATCCTCACCGGCACGCTGCTGGAGGTCGGGCTCGGGCAGCGGGACGCGGACACGATGCCGGACATTCTCGCCGCGCACGACCGCAGCGCCGCTGGCGCCACGGCGCCTGCCCGCGGGCTGATCCTGTGGGAGACGCGCTATGCGCACACACACCCCAAAACCGGAAAGGAGAAACGCGAATGAAAGAGGAATGCCTGATCTGCGGCGCGCCGCTGGAATATCTGGAGACGGATGTGCAGATGCAGTGCGAGATCTGCCGCAAAAAGGAGCTCGCCAAGACGCGCTGCGTAAACGGGCACTACGTGTGCAGCGACTGCCATATGCAGGGGCTTGACAGCATCGTGGAGCTGTGCCTGCGGGAGACCGCGTGCGATCCGATCGCCATTGTCGAGCGGATGATGGCGCTGCCGAGCTGCCATATGCACGGGCCGGAGCACCATGTGATGGTCGGAGCGGCGCTGCTGACGGCGTATCACAACGCCGGCGGAGACATTGACCTTTCCGACGCGCTCATGGAGATGCTGCGCCGCGGCAAAAGCGTGCCCGGCGGCGCGTGCGGCTTCTGGGGCGCGTGCGGCGCGGGGATCAGCACGGGGATGTTCGTCTCGATCATCTCCGGGTCAACACCGCTGACCGACGAGCCGTTTGCGCTGTCGCACAAAATGACGGCGGCCGCGCTCGGGCAGATCGGTGAGATCGGCGGCCCGCGCTGCTGCAAGCGAGACTCTTTTCTGTCCATTCTCACGGCGATCGATTTTGTGAAGGAGCATTTCGGCATCGCACTGCAAAAGCCGGAGGTCGTGTGCCGTTACGCCGCGCAGAACAATCAGTGCATCGGAAAGCGCTGCCCCTTCAGCGCGGCAAACCGGACTGCGAAATGATATGGCGGCGGGATTAGGGACTCCGGCTTGACGACCCGCCGGGAGCGCGCAAAATCGGAAGTTGTAGTAAAGGAGGTTTACAATGGGGTTTTGGATTTTTATGTTAATTATGGATTTGCTTCTTCCATTTACGATGATTGGTTTTGGAAGATATTTTATGAAAAAGGCTCCAAAGGAAATAAATTCAGTATTTGGATATCGGACTTCGATGTCTATGAAGAACAAAGACACATGGGAATTTGCTCATAAATATTGTGGTAAAGTCTGGTATGTCTGCGGAATGGTTATGTTGCCGATAACAGTAATATTCATGATTTTAGTGATTGGAAAAAATGAAGATTGTGTTGGGAGTATAGGAGGAATTATCTGTGGTGTTCAACTTGTTCCTTTAATTGGGTCTATTCTCCCAACAGAAATAGCATTAAAAAAGAATTTTGATAAGAATGGAACAAGACGATAAATTCCAGTTTGCCGAACCGTGAAACCGCCCCCGGCGTGACCTGCTGGTCACGCCGGGGGCGTTCCTGTTATCTGCTTATGCTGCTTATGCTGCGTCATTTCAGGCGCGCGCGCTGCACCGCGCAGTAGGCGCGCACGTCAAACGGCTCCGGCACGCTGTCGCGCCGGAGATAGAGCGGGTGGTGCGGGTGTCCGGCCTTCGACCGGGGGCCGAACGTCAGCCACTGCGCATGAAACTCCTCGCCGATGGCGAGCATTTCCTCGAGCGCGTCGAACAGGTACGGCCGCTTTTCGATCAGCGTGCCCCACGCGGCCCACACAGCCGGCCGGTTGCCGGGCGCGTACTGCCCGAGCACGTAGCGGAAGGCTGCCATGTTCTGCTCGTGCAGCGCGCGGTTGAAGGTCGTGTCCATGGCGTTCGGGTCGGTCGCACGCTGGGGGTAAACGTTGAACATCGTGAAGCTGTCATACCCGTTGCCGAGGGCGATGCGCTCGACGCTCTTGAGCGTGTTGTCGAGATCGCCCGGCTGCGCGGTCGACGGGTTGATGCCGATGCAGATGAGCGGGTTTTCGCCCCGCGTGCCGAGGATGTAACGGTATTCGGTGTAGTACGGCGGCACGTACAGCCAGCGCGCGGCGTCATAGTCGTCGTGCCGGGTATAGTGCAGCGCGTCGTCAAAGGTCAGCAGCGCGCACGTCTGGCTCGCGCCCTTGGGAATGTGCATGGGTGGTCCCTCCGATCGGTGCGGTCAGTCCCCGGCGGGCGGGAACGGTTTGGAATAGGCGGTCTTGGCGCTCACGCCCGGCAGGCGGCCGATGCGCCCCGCGAGCGCGGAGATCACGTCCTGCGGCGCGTCGAGCACGACGCTGATGATGCTGACGCCCTTAGCGCGGTAGGGCAGGCCCATGCGGCCGATGATGTACTGCCCCGCGTCGTGCAGCAGGGCGTTGAGCTGCGCTGTGCTCTCGCTGTTTTCCACGATGATGCCGATCAGCGCCACGCGCGTTTCCATGCGCGCTCACCTCGCTTTCGTTTTGTCTATTGTACGCGAAAATGGGCGGGAACGCAATGCGTTCCCGCCCGTTTCACACGGAAAATCCTGCTTATTTGCCCTGCTTGTAAAACTGCTTGGAGTTATCGAGCACCTGGCACTCGGCGTTCGGGTAGAGCACGACCTTTTTCGGCGTGCCGTCGTCGAGGATGCGCAGGGCGTCCGACCACGTCTTGACGTATTCAGCGCCGGAGTGCTCGTCGATGTACCACGGATCGCGCATGCCCTTGACGGTGTGCTCGGCAAATACGACAGCGTGGGCCATGTTTTTGCCCTTCGTGTAGCAGCCGGACCACATCATGCCGCCGGGGGCGGAGTGGCCCCACTTGTCGTACAAAAAGTGCACACACGGGCCGAACGGGGAGTTGGCCGCGAGCACGAACGAGCCGCCGTCCTTGAGCGAGGCAATGACCTCGGGCGTGTAGGCGCAGTTGGCCTCGGCGGGCTTGAAGTAGTTGTTGGCGATGACCACATCGCAGTCGGGCACGAACTTTGCCGCGTAGTGCTCGGCGGCGTAGGCGGCCGCGTGCTGGATCTCGGCCTCAAAGTCGCCGGCGAACAGGTTGCAGATCTGCGCGTGGCCGTTGAGGATGGCGTCGATCTTGAAGTCGAGCCCCATCATGCGCGCGGCCTGCTCGGCGTCGCTGCGCATGAGCGTGTGGGGGTTGCCCATGTTGAACTCCGTCGTCGTCGTGAAGCTGTGGTTGCGTATGATCGTGCGCAGCGAGCTCACGCCCGGCAGGATGCACTTGGCGCCGCCGCTGAAGCCGTAGTAGCTGTGGGCCATGGTCGTGCCGATGGCGATCTTGTAGTCGGCGGACATGACGTCGGCATTGATCTCGACGGGCACGTTGTTGGTCGTGTTGCCGACGAACACGTGGTTAAAGAACAGGTTGTGGTTGTGCACCTCGTAGTTTTCGACGATCTCCTCGCCGAGCTTGCGCACGAACTCCGTGCGGTACATGACACCGTGGGTGCCGAGCGCGATGATGAACCAGATGTTCTCCTTCGGCACGCCGGCGGCGCGCAGCTCCGCGATGACGGCCTTGGCGATCGGCTCGCACGGCGTCGGACGGGTGATGTCGTCGATGATGATGACGGCACTCTTCTTGCCGGCGGCGCCCTCGGAGATGGGCTTGGCGCCGATGGCGGCGTGGATCTTCTCCACAATCTGCGCCTCGGTCAGGGCCGGGGTGTCATAGCCGTGGATCTTGGAGATATGCACGTCCCAGTTGTCGGGGAACGCGATCGGGATCGGCTGGTCGCCGTAGTTGCTGTTGGAAGGCAGGTCAAATGTTTTCATAGAGAATCCTCCTGGGATCGACGCGCTTTCTCATCTTCCGCATCCTGCTCGATCAGGCACTCGCGGTACGGGCCGGTCAGCGTCAGGTGGTCGTAGATGGCGGCGGCCACGGCGGCTTCGTCGCGGTCACGCAGGGCCTGACAGATGGCCTGGTGTCCGGCGCGCGTCAGCGCGTTTTCGTCCAGCCGCCAGGTCTCCTCGAGCACACGCGCGCGGTAGATGTCCATGAGCGAGGACAGCGTGGTGTAGATGTATTTGATGAGGGCGTTGTGCGACATGCGCATGAGCGAATTGTGAAACTGCGAGTCCAGCACGGACTGCCGGTCGATCGGCGTGCCGATATAGTCGTAATCGGCCAGAGCGCACAGGCGCTCGATCTCGTCGTCGGTCGCGCTGCGGATGATGTCCCGGCACACGTCCGTCTCGAGCACGATGCGCAGATCCAGCACATTTTCCAGCGTGCTGTTGCTCAGCGCGAACAGCGCGCAGATCGGCCGGTTGATCGACAGCTCCGGCGTGTTCGTGATGTACGAGCCGCTGCCCTGGATGCTCTGTACGATGCCCATGGCCTCCAGACTCTTGATCGCCTCGCGCACGCACGTGCGGCTGACGTCAAACTTCGTCGCCAGGGACAGCTCCGTCGGCAATTTGTCGCCTTTCTGGAGCTGGCCGTGGTTGATCTGGTCGAGGACGGCGTCCACGATTTTTTTATAGTTTGTGCTGGACTTCGGTTTCATGCTGTCACCTCGCTAAGCGATATTCACAAAAATTGCGTCGATTTTTTGAACATTATGATTATTTACAAAGAAAAAAAGCGATGGTATGATTGAAATAATCAAATGTGTCAGACAAATTTGAGGGCCTACATCAGGTCCTTTCCTTATTCGCCGGAAAGTTGTCTGACAATTATCGGGAGGTTTTCCATCTGTGTCTACATTAGCACATTCTTTTTTTTAAGTCAATGATTTGTCAGACAAATGATGAGAAATGGGACACGGAGTTGGAAAAACCAATACGGACCGAGTGAGGTGAGCCATCGAGAGAAATGGAGAGCATTCCCCCTGTATCGCAAAAGCAGAGAATTTGGAATGAAAATGTAACTTAGAGGAGAAGAAGAAACATGTCAAACACGAGCAACGCATCGAAAAATGTCAAGCGTTTCCTGCTGCTGTTCGCACTCGGGATCGCTTACGGCTTTATGTACGTCATGCCGTACATGAAGTCCAGCTTCTACGATCAGATGATTGCCGCCATGGGCTGCACGAATGCCCAGCTCGGCTCTCTGATGACCGCTTACTGCATCTGCTGCACCGTCTCCTACCTGCCCGGCGGCTGGATCGGAGACAAGTTCAACCCGAAGCCGGTTCTGCTGATCTCCATCTTTGGTCAGGCAGCGCTGAGCTTCCTGTTCATGTTCACGTATAAGAGCTACACCATGGCCGTCATCATCTGGCTGCTCATGGGCCTGACCGGCGGCTTCGCTTTCTGGCCGGCCATCATGAAGGGCATCCGCATGACGGGCACCGACGAAGAGCAGGGCCGTATGTACGGCATCTTCGAGGCCCTCAACGGTCTGGCTTCCCTGCTGCTGAGCTTCATCATGATCGGCGTCATGGCCGTCGTCGGCGGCAGCGACCTCATCACCGGCTTCAAGAGCGCGCTGGCATTCATGGGCGGTCTGTCCATCGTGTCCGGCATCCTGGTTGCGATCCTGATGCCGAAAGACGCGGCTTACGGCGTGAGCGAAGAAGAAAAAGAAAATCAGAAAAAGATCACCTTCAAGGACTATGTGTCCGCCTTTAAGATCCCCGGCGTGTGGATCATGGCCATCCTGGTCTGGTGCTATGTGACCATCTCCGCCGTGGCCAGCTACCTGACGCCGTACAGCACGGGCGTGCTCGGCATGTCCGCAACGCTGGCGGCCACCATCGGCACGTTCCGCACTTACGGCTGCCGCCTGATCGGCGGCCCACTCGGCGGCTATCTGGCCGATAAGGCGTTCAAGTCTGTCGCCAAGGAGCAGCTGCTCGGCCAGCTTGCCTGCCTGGTGACGATCGGCATCTTCCTGGTTCTGCCCGGCGGCACGAGCGGCGGTCTGCTCGTGGTTTTGCTGCTGCTGGTCGGCATCGCCATGTTCCTGTGCAAGGGCACATATTTCTCCATCCAGCCGGAAATGGGCATTCCGACGCACATCTCCGCGACGGCCGTTGCCATCGCGACGTTTGTCGGCTACATTCCGGATATGTTCGTGCACACGATGTTCGGCAACTGGATCGACGCCTACGGCGACGCGGGCTACACGAAGATCCTCTTCTACGGCGTCGGCACGGCGGTGCTGGGCGTGATCGCGGCCGTCTGGGCCATCGCGCAGGCGAAAAAGGTTGCAAAGCGGAATGCGGCCGCTGCCAACGCAGCGTAACATTCCCCGCAAATAACAAGGAGGCTTATCCATGAGCAAAATCAAGATCAACACGGCCCGCTGCAAAGGCTGTGGTTACTGCGTGAACGACTGCCCGCGCAAGGCGCTGTCGTTCTCCGGCAACATCAACGACAAGGGCTATGACACCGTTCAGGTCGACGACGCGCTGTGCGTCGCCTGCGGCACGTGCTACCGCGTGTGCCCCGACAGTGTTTTTGAAATCCTGGAATAAGAGGTAAGAACATGAGCAAACAACTTATGAAGGGCAATGAGGCCCTGGCAGAAGCGGCGCTGCTCGCCGGCTGCCGTTTTTACAGCGGTTATCCCATCACCCCGCAGACCGAGATCCTGGAGTACCTGGCCAAGCGTATGGACGAAGTGGGCGGCACGTTCGTGCAGACCGAATCCGAACTCGCGGGCATCAACATGCTCCTCGGCGCGGCAGCGGCCGGCGCGCGTGCGCTGACCAGCTCCGCCGGCCCCGGCTTCTCCCTGAATCAGGAGGGCATCTCCTATCTCGTCGCGGCGGATCTTCCGGCTGTCATCATCAACGTCATGCGTATCGGCACCGGCCTCGGCGACATCGCGCAGGGCCAGGGCGACTACTGGCAGATGACCCGCGGCGGCGGCCACGGCGACTACCGCACCATCGTGCTGGCTCCGGCCTCCGTGCAGGAAAACTGCGACATGATGACCACTGCCTTTGATCTGGCGGAGAAGTACCGCCACCCCGTGTTGGTCGCGTCCGACGCCGCCATCGGCCAGATGGTCGAAGGCGTTGAGCTCAAGGATTTCGTCGAGCACGACATTGACCAGTATGACTGGGCGATCCGCGGCTGCAAGGCCGGCCAGGCGCCCCGCAAGGTCCAGAACGTCTACTACACCAACCCGCAGTACCCCGAGTTCCTGCGCAGCAAGTATCAGGCGATCGAGGACAACGAGCAGCGCTGGGAGTCCTACCAGGCGGAGGACGCCGACGTGGTGCTCGTGGCTTACGGCATCAGCTCCCGCATCTCGAAGGAAGCGGTGAACATGGCCCGCGCCGAGGGCTTCAAACTCGGCCTGATCCGCCCGATCACGCTCTGGCCGTACCCGGTCAAGGCGTTTGAGACCTGCAAGAACGCCAAGGCGTTCATGACGGTCGAGATCAACATCCTCGGCCAGATGGTCGACGATGTGAAGCTGGCTGTGGAAAACAAGTATCCGGTCGGCTTCTATGGCACGTTCTTTGGTCTGCCGGAACCGGAAGAGATCGTCGCGCAGGCCAAGGCCATGCTGGAAAAGGAGGGGAAATAAATGAAACTCAAAGCACCCGAAACTGTCTTTTCCTCCGCCGGCTTCTGCCCCGGCTGCGGCCACGGCCTGGCCACCCGACTGATCGGCGAGGTCTCCGAGGAACTCGGCATTCAGGAAAAAATGCTGGCAGTCGTGGACGTTGCCTGCTGCTCGTTCAACATTGACTACTGGCGCTACGATACCATCATGGCGGCGCACGGCCGCGACATCCCGACGGCCGTCGGCGTCAAGCACATCCGCCCCGAGAACCCGGTCTTTGCTTACCTGGGCGACGGCGCTGCCTACTCCATCGGCATGGCGGAGACCATTCACGCCGCGCTGCGCAACGACAACATCTGCGTGTTCGTCGTCAACAACAGCGTCTTCGGCATGACCGGCGGCCAGATGGCCCCGACTACCCTGCCGCACCAGAAGACCGCGACCTCCCCGAAGGGCAAGGATCCGGCCAAGTACGGCACGCTCAACGTCGTCGACGTGCTCGGCAAGATGGACATTGCCTATCTGGCACGCGGTGAACTGGTCGGACCTGCCGGCATGAACAACTGCAAGAAGCTCATCCGCAAGGCGTTCGAGCACCAGCTCAACGGCGACGGCTTCAGCCTCGTCGAGCTGCTCAGCCCCTGCCCGACCAACCTGAACATGCCGCCGGTGAAGGCCCGCGAGCATGTGCACACGGAAATGACCAAGTATTTCCCGATCGGCGAATACATTGACAAGAAGGGTGGTAATCAGGCATGATGGTAGAAATGATTTGCGCCGGATTCGGCGGCCAGGGTGTCCTGACCACCGGTCTGATCCTGGCAGAGGCCGGCATGAAGCTCGGCATGAACGTGCTGTGGTATCCGTCCTACGGCTCCGAGATGCGCGGCGGCACGGCCAACTGCACCATAAAGTTCTCCGACAAGGAGATCGCCAGCCCCTGCGCCAAGAAGATCGACATCCTCATGGCCATGAACGCGCCGGCGATCGACAAGTTCGAGAGCAGCCTGCGCCCGGGCGGCCTGCTGCTGGTCAACAGCTCGCTCGTGCACGAGCGCGAATACCGCGACGACATCAAGGTCGTCAAGGTCCCCATGACCGAGATCGCCGCGGAGCATGAAAACCCGAAGGGCGCCAACATCGTCATGATGGGCGCCATGGCGGCCAACTCCGATCTGTTCACCGAGGACGATCTGGAGCGCCTGACCAACGAGTTCTTCGAGAAGAAGGGCAAGATCAACCCGAAAAACAGCCTCTGCTTCCGCGCCGGCACGCAGATCCACTAAACCGGCGAACTCCACGGGGCTTTGCTCATGAAATCAGCACCCGGGGCGCTGCCCGGCAGCGCCCCGGGAAAATCCCGCTCTGGAGGTGTAAATTTTTTGAATGTCCTAGACGTCATCATCATCCTGGCATACTTTGTCGGCATGATCGTGCTCGGTCTGATCGCAAACAAAAAACAGACCGGCGTGGATGACTATTATCTGGGCGGCCGCTCGATGGGCGCTCTGAAGATCGGCGCGCTCTGGATGGCCGGCTGGATCGGCGGTTCGTCCGTCATCGGTACATCCTCAAACAGTTATTCCATGGGCATCACCGGCGTCTGGTATGTGGGTGAGATCGCCATCGGCTGCGTGCTCTTCGCGCTCGTCATGGCCAAGCCCATCAAGCGCGTGAGTGACGAGCTGAGGAATGTCACGTTCCCCGAGCTGATCCACGCGCGCTATGACCAGAAAAACAGCACCATGGCCAGCATCACGACCATCCTTGCGATGATCGGCTACACGGCGGCGCAGTTTGTTGCCGGCGCGTCGATCCTGAACGTGCTCACGGGCTGGAATCTCGGCGTGTGCTACATCCTCGCGGCCGTGGTCATCGTGTTCTATGTCTCGACGGGCGGCCTGCTCGCCGTGACGTATACCGACATCGTGCAGATGGCGCTGCTGCTGCTCGGCATTGTCGTTCTGGCGGTGCCGCTGGTCGGCTCGCAGCTGCACAAGATGGGCGCAAACCTCGTCACCGACCTGCCGGCGAGCTTCTTCGACCTCGGCGCGTGGGGCTGGCCGACGATCCTCGCGCTCGGCCTGTCGACCATCATGTCGTTTTTCACGAGCATGGACAGCTACACCCGCTGCATCGCGGCCCGGGACGCCAGGACCGCCCGCACCGGCACGATCTATGCGGCTGTGCTCGTGCTCATCATCGCCGGCACCAGCACGTTCCTCGGCATGGCCGGCAAACTCATCCTGCCCGACCTGTCGTCGTCCAACAACGTCATTGCGGCGCTCGTGGTCGAGCTCTTCCCGCACGGGCTCAAGGGCCTCGTGCTCATCGGCGTGCTCAGCGCCATCATGTCCACGGCGGACATTTCCGTCCTGACCGGTTCGGCCAGCCTGACGAAGGATATCTACCAGCGCTACATCAACCCCAACGCATCGGACAAGACGCTGCTGCGTGTGGGCTTCGGCGCGTCCCTGTTCGTGGGCGTGCTCGGCGCGATCTTCGGCTGGTTCACGCAGGACATCATGAACATCCTGCTCATCACGTTCACCATCAACTCGGCCGGCCTGTTTCTGCCGACGCTCGGCGCGTTCTTCTGGAAGAAGTCGTGCTCGGCGGGCGCATTCGCGTCCATGCTCTCGGCGACGGTCATCGCCGTCGTTTGGTTCATCGGTGGCAAGGTCAGCTCGCTGCCGCTGTTTTCCATCGACGCGCTCTGGCCCAGCTTCGGCGTGTCGGCCATCCTGTACGTCGTTATCTGCCTGACGCACCACCAGACCCCGGCGGAGCAGGAAACGGCGGAGAAATTCTACGCGGCGAAGTGAGCCGCAAAGCCCCCATCCCAAGATAGGAGTATTGTCACAATGGAGCAAATGAAGAAGATGCCCCTCGAGGGGATTCGTGTCGTGGAGCTGGCGACGGTCGTTGCCGCCCCGACCGCGTCGCGCGTGCTGTGCGCGTTCGGCGCAGAAGTCATCAAAGTGGAAACCAAGATCGGCGACGAGATGCGCCGCGCCGGTGAGTTCGAGATGGTCGTGTGCGAGGACGATAAAAACCCGCTGTTCACCATCCAGAACAGCGGCAAGCGCCTGACGAGCATCGATCTGAAAAATCCGGACGGCAAGGCCGCCTTCCTCAAGCTGCTCGAGACGGCCGACGTGTTCCTCACGAACGTCCGTCTGCCGTCGCTGGGCCGCCTCGGTCTCGATTACGAGACGCTGCACAAGGCCTACCCCGGCCTCGTGTACGCGCACTTTTCCGGCTTCGGCCCGAAGGGGCCCGACGCCGCCAAGCCCGGCTTTGACAGCACGGCGTTCTGGCTGCGCAGCGGCCCGATGGCCGACTGGCAAGTGCCCGGCTCGTTCCCGTTCACGCCCACCTACGCCTTCGGCGATATGGCCACGAGCTCGGCGTTCCTGTCCGGCATCCTCATGGCGCTCATCGGCAAGAAGAGCACCGGTATGGGCACGTTCGTGAGCACGTCGCTGTTTGCCAGCGGCATCTGGTGCAACGCCATCGGCGTCGTGTCGCACCAGCCGCAGTTCGGCGGCGAGCGCCCGAACGACCCCCTGCGCCCGGCCGACCCGTTCTGCCACTTCTACGAGTGCAGCGACGGCAAGTGGATCGGCGTGTTCGACAATGAGTACCGCCGCGAGCTGCCGAAGTTTGCAAACCTGTTCGGCATGCCGGAGATCGCCGACGATCCCCGCGCCGCCAGCCTCGAGGCGCTGCACGAGACCGACTTCGTCGTCGAGATCGTCACGCGGCTCAACGCCATTTTCAAGACCAAGACGGTCGCCGAGTGGGAAGCCTTCCTCTCGGAAAACAACGTCTCCTGCGAGCGCATGCGCACCATCCGCGACGTGAGCACCGATGAGCAGGCCATTGCCAACGGCTATATCCAGAAGGTCACCTTCAAGGACGATCTCGAGGTCATGATGCCGTGCCCGCCCATGCAGCTGACGGAGTACGCCACGCGCCCCTACACGTCCGCCGGCCGCCTCGGCGCCGATACGGACAGCATTTTCCACGATCTTGGGTATACCGATTCGGAAATTGCCGCCATGAAAGACAGCGGCGCGATCCAGTAACACAATATAAAAGGAGAAAGCGCATATGAAAATCGTTCTGGCAGAAGTGCCCTACACCAAAGACAGAGACATCAGCGTGGAAAAGTCCTGCGTGCCGGAAGGCGCGGAGCTGACCATGGCCGTGTTCGACGAGCACGCTGAGAATAACGATGCGTTCTACGCCGCGATCAAGGACGCCGACATCATCATCGACGGCTACGTCCACTTCGGCAAGAAGGAGATCGACGCCATGGATCACTGCAAGGTCATCTCCTTCCAGTCCACCGGCTACAACGAGGCCGACCTCGACTACGCGAAGGAAAAGGGCATCGCCGTCTGCTCCATCCTCGACTACTGCACGCAGGAGACCGCCGAGAGCGCCATGGCCCTCATGCTCAACCTCCAGCGCGGCATCCGCCAGTATGACCGCAGCGTCCAGCAGGATCACGTCTGGGATTACCAGGTCGTGCCGCACCTCAAGCGCATCGCCGGTCAGGTCATGGGCATCGCCGGTCTCGGCCGCATCGGCCAGTCCGTCGCGCGCAAGGCGCAGGCGTTCGACATGGAGGTCATTGCCTACGACCCGTTCCTGCCGCCTGCCATTGCCGAGAACCTCGGCGTCAAGCTCGTCGATTTCGACACGCTGCTGGCCGAGTCCGACGTGCTGAGCCTGCACATGAACCTCACCGAGGAGAACTACCACATGTTCAACAAGGAAGCGTTCATGAAGTGCAAAAAGCACCCCATCATCGTCAACGAAGGCCGCGGCCCGCTGATCTGTGACGAGGATCTCGTCTGGGCGCTCGACAACGGCTACATCCGCGGCGCCGCGCTCGACATGGTCGAGAGCGAGGATCCGGATCTGGACACCTGCCCGCTCGTCGGCCGCGACGACGTGCTGCTCACCCCGCACAGCGGCTACTACTCCGACACGTCCAACTATCTCGTCGCAAAGCTGTCCATGGACAACGCCCTGTACTACGTCAACGGCGAGTACGACAAGGTCAAGTCCATCCGCAACGGCGTCAACGCCTGAGCACTCTCCCGCTTGTTTCCGCTGGGCAGCCAATTTCCATTTTCTTTTTTCTACCCTTCTTTCTGTTCTGTTTTTGCGATTTCAACGGATATATCTTCTCTCCTACCAGCCGTCCAGTGGATTCCAAATATCCGTGTCCGCGTCCGGTCTCCGGCACGGACACGGGCCTGAAAACCCGTATGTACCGGGCGCCGTGTCAGGTGCCCGGTGCTTTTTTGCGGTTGACACTGCCCGACGGGAACAGTAAAATGAAAAGGACGGGCGGGGGCCCGCCAGAGAAAGGGAACGTTTTTTTAGATCGCGGAGGTGTTTCCTATGGAACCTGCAAAAGTATATTTTTCCGATCTGCGCGCGGATGAGATCAGCACGCTCGAGAAGCTGCACCGGCTCATGAAGGCGGCCGGCTTTGAGCAGATCGATTTCAAGGACAAGTATGTCGCCATCAAGCTCCACTTCGGCGAGCCGGGCAACATGGCCTATCTGCGCCCGAACTGGGCGCGCGTCGTGTGCGACTATGTGCGCGAGCTCGGCGGCAAGCCGTTTCTCACCGACTGCAACACGCTCTATGTCGGCGGCCGCGCCAACGCGCTCGACCATCTCGACAGCGCCATGCGCAACGGCTACTCGCCCATGACCACCGGCGCGCAGTGCATCATTGCCGACGGGCTCAAGGGCGAGGACTACGACCTCGTGCCCATCCGCGGCGGCAAATATCTGCGCGCGGCGAAGATCGGCCGCGCCATCATGGATGCCGATATCTTCATCTCTCTCTCGCATGCCAAGGGCCACGTGTCCGCCGGCTTCGGCGGCGCGCTCAAGAACATCGGCATGGGCTGCGGCTCGCGCGCCGGCAAGGAGGAGATGCACAGCTCCGGCAAGCCCATCGTCGATCAGGATAAGTGCATCGGCTGCGGCAAGTGCGTGGAAAACTGCGCCCACAACGGCCCGCACATCGAAAACGGCAAGTGCACCATCCTGAAATATAAGTGCACCGGCTGCGGCCGCTGCATCAACGTCTGCCCGATGCACGCCATCCATGCGGACTATGCGATCGCAAACGAGCTGCTCAACTGCAAGATCGCCGAGTATGCCAAGGCGGTCGTCGACGGCCGCCCGTCGTTCCACATCGCGCTCGCGCTCGACGTGTCGCCCTGCTGCGACTGCCACAATTTCAGCGACGTGCCGATCGTGCCGAATGTGGGCATGTTCGCGTCCTTCGACCCCGTGGCGCTCGACACCGCCTGCGCCGATATGATCAACGCCCAGCCGGTCAACCCGAACAGCGTCATCGCGCGTGAGCATGACCATCCGCACGACCACTTCACGGCCGCGCACCCGGACACCGACTGGCGCGCCGCCGTCGAGCACGGCGAGGCCATCGGCCTCGGCACGACGCACTACGAGCTCGTGACGGTGTGATATCCGCTTTCATGCAAAAGGCTCCCCCGGATGGGGGAGCCTTTTTTGTTATATGTATTCTCTTTGGGTGATCCGTTTTATGATCGCCCGAGCCAGAAGTCCGGCGACGCCTATCTTTTTTGCAACATGCTTCTTGCCGTGCAGATAGAGTGCCTTGACCTCGATGCCCGCTATATCCTCCGCGGTGAGCGGATCATCGCCGAGAACGACGAAATCGGCAATCATACCGGGTGCAAGCGTGCCGCGTTTATTCTCCTCATGGCTCATATACGCGGGATTTGCCGTTATCATGCGCAGCGCGTCGAGACGCGATATGCGCTCGTCCGGATTGGGATGATTTACGGAGCACGCCATACCGTACAGGGGCTTTGGACGCGTGCACGGTCCGTCGGAGCCGTCGCCTACGATAAGCCCGAGGCGGTGCATCGTTCCCAGCGCGTTTAGTCTGTCAGTGCGCTCTCTGCCGAGCACCGAGCACAGATACTCGTCCGGCTCCTGCTTCCAATATATAAACGGCGACTGCGCGGCTATGCACAGCTTTATCTTTGCCGCGCGCTTTAGCTGCTCCTCGCTTGCAAGGCAGACATGGATCATCACATGGCGCGCATCGTCCCACGGCTTATCGGCATAAGCCGCCTCATATGCCGTTATGCACTGCTCCACCGCCGCATCGCCTATGGCGTGCATGGTTATCTGCCAGCCCTCGCGGTTTGCGCCGATGGCGAACTCGTTCACGCGCTCCTGCGGATAATTCAAAACGCCGTAGTTGTTCGGATTGTTCGCGTACGGCTCCTTGAGCGCCGCGTCCTCTGAGCCGAAGCAGCCGTCGAGGGCAAGCTTGAAGCAGCCGCCGACGCGCTTGAAGCCGTGCTTTTTCACGGCCTTGAGGTCCATGGTCTGGAAGAATATGCGGAACGCCTGCGGCAGGCCGGGCGCGAGTATTTTTATCATGTCTATATCCAGATCGTTTGCAAAGCCCACGCCCTCAACGGTGTGCACGAGCCCGATGCCGACCGACGCAAGGTACTCCGCGCCTCCGGAGAGACCGCGTATAATATCCATCGTGGGGATATACGCCGTTGCCTCGTTCACGCCGTTATAAAACGCCGACTGGTACAGCCATCCGGTCTCGGTATTGCAGCCGGGATCGGATTTCACCTTATCCGACAGCAGTGCTAGCATTGCGCTGTTGCACACGGCAGCATGACCGTCGTACTTCATGACCATGAGCGGACGCTCCGTCCAGTCGTCAAGATCGCGCTTTTCGGGCAGCCGATGCTCGGCAACGGTGTTCGCGGTGCAGCCGTAGCCCATGAGCACCTTGTTTTTCCGGTGACTGTCGGCATAGCGCCTGACCGCCGCCTTTGCTTCGGCAAAATTTTTGACATCCATGAGATAGAATGTGTTCTCGAAAACGCACAGCGAGCCGAAATGCATATGCGTGTCGCCGAACGCAGGCGTTACCGTCGCGCCGCCGAGATCGACCCGTTTTGCCTTGCCGTAGCGCGGAGGGATGCTGCTTTCATCGCCGAGCCACACGATGTGACCGCCCTTTACCGCCATCGCGGTGTAAATGCGGTTTTCCTTTTCGCAGGAGATGAATCTGGCGTTCGTATAAAGCTCCATAACCTCATTCCTTTCACTTCTAAAATGGGCTCCATGTAGACATGGAGCACTACAGCCTGTTTCGTAAAGACAAGTGTACAGCGGGGGAGCGCGAGGGGGGTAAGCCCCCGCTCGCAATTGGATCATAGCCATCAAAAACGACTGAAAAACTGATTGATCAGTTTTATCAGGCTTTTTGACGAGCGCAGCGAGATTTTTTGTGAAAATTTATTTTTACAAAAAATGTGGCGTTTTTGAAACGTATAAAAAAGTCTCTGACTTTTGGTACGCTGAGGGGCTCCATGGTAAACATGGAGCCCAAATGTTTTCAGCCTTCGGGTATGTGTATCTCGCGGATGAGAAAATCCTTGCCCGAAAGTATGATTTTTTCAAAGCTGCCGCAGTTGGGGCAATAGCCCTCGTGCTCAATGACATGGAACAGCTCGTTGCATTCGTCGCATTCAGCCATGCCGGGAATGACATTTATCACAAGCTTTGTGTCCTTGAGCCATGTATCCCCAACGACGACGGGATATATATCCTCAACATACTTGGGGATGACCAGCGACAGCTCGCCTATATCGAGGACGATCTCCGCGACCTCCTTAATGTCGTTTCGCTCGCAAAATCGGTGACGGTTTTGACCATTGAGCGGACAACTCCGATCTCGTGCATAGCGGCTGCTTACTTTCTTGCGATCTTCTTGGTGACGAGCTTTGCGACTGCCGCCGGAGCATTGCCGGCTGCGCCGCAGCCGAGGCAGCGGGAGGTCTCTATCTTCATCTGCTCCTCGGTGAAGGTACCACGCAAATCCTTGAAGGTTTTCTTTGCTTCCTTGGCAGAGCCGTCGGCGGCATGCTGTCTGGGAGCAGTGTCGAAGCCCGCAACGGAAATGCCTGCGGTGGCGGTGTTCATCGCCTTATAATCGCGTCTGTCACGGCCGATGACCTGCGACTGACCGGGATGTACATAGCGTCTGTTCGCCATTGTTTTTCCCCGTATAATTTCCCCCCTATAAATATATTTTGCAGTTTAGGTCTATCAATAATTTATATCATGAAACTATACGCTTTGTCAATTATTTAGCATTGGCATTAAGTAACTGTTCAGCTATTTTTTCAGAGGCACATTGACGCACCCATTGGCTCCCTTGTGTAAAGGGAGGTGGGTTGCCGCATGGCGGTAAGCCGGAGGGATTGTGCCACTCGCCGTGGCGGGCATTGCGTTACCAACACTGGTAGTGGGTTTAGCTGCGTCATCTCGACAATAACAAACCGCGAATATGCGGGCGACCAATGGTCGCCCGTTTTTTATTGTTTCGTCGGCAATCACCGGTCGGGATGCCGCAACAACCGTACTGGCAGGCGCGTCAGTTCGTCTCCAAAAAGAAGTCCTTGTCGATTATCGCCTGGAGCGCCTGCTGCACGGCGGTGTCGAAGCCGAGCTCACGCAGCTTGCACACGCCCTCGATGGTCGTGCCGCCGGGGGAGCACACCGCGTTCATGAGTGCGATTGGGTGCTCGGAGCTGTTCATAGCAAGCGCGCCGCTGCCCATAACCGTCGCGGTGGCGATCTCCTCGGCGATCGGTCTTGCAAATTCCGCGCGGACACCCGCCTCCGCCAGAGCGTCAATGTACATCAAAACAAACGCGCCCGATGCCCCGCCGAGAGCTCCGAATGCCGGAAACAGGTCTTCATCTATATGGTACACCTTGTACGCCTTGCCGACCGACGAGAATATCGCGTCGGCGGTTTTTATATGTGCGCTCGTTGCCGCCTTGCCGCCGTATATCGCCGTTACGGAGACTTTTTATACTTGAAGTCGCTTAACAACGAGTATAAATTGGATATTCAACAATAGAGAAAACGACCATACCAGGCACGAAGCCCGATATGGTCATTATTCTTTTGCAACCCGCTTGAAGAATGCCAGTTAAAAATATGTTTTTTGCATATCCCTAATTAGCACCTTCTGATGGGGGAGCCTTTTGCTGCCTCGCGGGCTTTCAGTCCAGCAGCGCGAGCGCCTGCAAAACGGCCGCGGCCGACGCATCGGCCGCGTGCTGCTCGAACTGCTCGAACGACGCGGCGGCCGTGCCGTCGGCCAGATCCGAGATCGCACGCACCACGGCAAACGGCACGCCGCTCATGCTCGCCGCCTGCGCGACCGCGCCGCCCTCCATCTCCGCCGCCATGGCGGCCGGGAACGCGCGGCGGATGGCGGCCTTTGCCGCCGCGCCGGAGATGAACTGGTCGCCCGTGGCGACCAGGCCGCGGTGCACCCGCTGCGCGCCGATCGCGTTGCCGGCCGTCTGCGCCAGCAGCGCGGACAGCACCGCGTCGGGCGCGAACACCGTCGGCGCGCCGGGGTCGCCCATGCACACGCAGCCGCGCACGAAGCCGATGGGCGCGGCATCAAAATCGTGCTGCACCAGCCCGTCAGCCACCACGATGTCGCCGACGGCGAGGCCGCTTGCCAGCCCGCCTGCGATGCCGGTGTTGATGACCGCGCCGGGCGCGAACCGGTCGATGAGCACCTGCGTGCAGCGCGCCGCGCTGACTTTGCCGATGCCGCACCGGACGAGCACGACCTCCCGCGCGCCCAGGCGGCCCGTGCGAAAGACCAGCCCCTGTACGGTCTCCTGCGCGGGCTGCGTGAGCGCCGCGATGAGCGCGGCGAGCTCCGAATCCATGGCGCCGATGACGCCGATCCGGCCATAAGCCAAGAGAAACGCTCCTTTTCGGCAGCGCGGCCGCGCCGCACTGCGGTTTTTTCGTCTACCTTAATCCTTCTGCCCGCCAGTGTCAAGCCGCCGCTATGAAATTTATGAGTTGCTCATAAATTTGCGGATATCTTGTTTCTGCCGTGTGACCTGCTATCATGAAGGAAGCTTCAAAAATCACAGCAGGAGGAATGCATCATGCTCAACGAAAACGTCAAAAAACTGCTCAAGGAAAACATGTGGGACCTGGCCACCTGCAGCGCCGGTGTGCCGAATGCGGTGCCGGTCGCGTTCAAGGACGTGACGGACGACGGCAAGCTCGTCGTCGGTGACGTGTTCCTGGACACGACGCTGCGCAACCTCGCCGCGAATGACGGCCGCATCGCCATCTTCGTCTACGACGCCAAGACGCTCGAAGGCTATCAGATCCGCGGCACGGCCGAGCACGTTGCGGACGGGCCGGTCGTGGCCACGTTCAAGGCCATGGTCGAGCAGATGTTCCAGGGTGCGGCTACGGCGAAGGGCGCGCTCATCATCACACCGGAGACCGTCGTTGTCACGATGCCGGGCGCGGAGAACAAAAAGGTCTTGTAACGGCAATTTTCCATCGCTTTTTGATTCTTCTCTTTTTGCCCGGGGCGGGACGCGGGACGCGGTGCGCGTTTCGCGCCCGTTTCTGCACACTTGCATTCGGGGCGAAACTGCGGTATGCTGTAGGCAACAAACGGCGGAAAGGAGCCATTTTTATGCGCATTGCAGTTCCTTATGAAAACGGAAACATTTTTCAGCACTTTGGCCGCTCGGAGGCATTCAAGTTCTACGACGTGGCCGACGGTGCCGTCACGGCGGCGGCCGTCGTGTCCACGAACGGCAGCGGCCACGGCGCGCTGGCGGGCTTTCTCGTGGCGAATCACGCCGATGTGGTCATCTGCGGCGGCATTGGCGGCGGCGCGCAGTCGGCGCTCACCGAGGCCGGCATCCGGTTTTACGGCGGCGTGAGCGGCAGCGCGGACGCGGCGGTGCAGGCGCTGCTCGACGGCTCGCTCGGCTATGACCCCGAGGCGCGCTGCGACCATCACGACCACGCGCACGGCGCAGGCCACACCTGCGGCGAGCACGGCTGCGGCGAACACAGCTGCCACAGCTGACGACAACGGCAAAAAAGCAAGGGCTCCGGGAAACCGGAGCCTTTGTCGTTTTTGGCGGCACAAAGAAAATTTCCAATTTCCCCTGTCAGCGCCTTGACATTCCGGGCGGAATATGCTACTTTTTGTTGACCAGATGGTAAATAAAAATCTGGGTACATATTGATTCGATCAGGGGGAGGAAATACCATGACACAGTCTGTGAAAGACGAAGCAAAATTCCTGGATACCCGCCTCGACGACGAGACCGCCGCCGTACTGGAAAAGTGGAACCTGGTCATCCTCGGCGCAGCCCTGCTGCACGATGCCGACCACATCCGTCAGGCCATCCGCTGGCGCTATAAGATCCCGATGCAGCTCTGGATCATCAACCTGGCCGTGTACGTTCTGCCTACCGTGGCGGAGTTTCTGCTGAAAAACAAGCGCACGTCCTCGTTCCTGACCGTTGCCGCCAACGGCATCGTCACGAGCGCGGCGTTTTTGAAGGTGCACCTGTTCAAGCCCACGACGGACATCTGGGGCGCCTGGAACTACAACTACTTCAAGCTCGCCAGGGGCGTGTGGCACGAGGGCCAGTTCATCAAGGGCATCGACTGGATCGACTGGGCGCTGCTGCTCGACCTGCCCGCCGTGGCCATCCCGGCGTGCATGACGGCGATCAAAAAGCGCAGGGAATTCAAGCAGAACCTGCTGGAAGCGGGCGAAGAGGCCTGATGATTTTTGAGGGGGAGCGCCGGCTGCGCGTTCCCCTTTTGGCTTGGGGGCGAAGCAAATGAAAGACATCTCGCTGAGGATTCTGGACATGGAGTGCGCCGCGTGCGTGGCGCGGCTGGACCGCGCGCTGGAAAAGCTGCCGGGCGTGCAGCGCGCGGCGGTGAACTACACCGCCGCGTCGGCGCTCATCACCTATGACGAGCGCGTGACCGATCTCGCCGCGATCGCGGCGCGGGTCAAACGCGCGGGCTTTCGCGTGCCGGTCGCGGAGCAGGATCTGCTCCCGGCGGAAGCGGACGCGGAAACGGCAGCCGCCGCCGCGGCCGCGCTGCGCGCGGTGTTCGGCGTCAAGGGCGTGGCCGTGCAGGCGGACGGCACGCTCACGGCGTACCTGTGGCCCATCGGCGTGGACGGGCGCGATCTCGCCGCGGCCTGCGCGGTCGCGGGCTGCGCCGTCACGCCCGGCGAGCTGCGCGGCGGCGACGCGGATCAGGAGCTGGAAAAGCGCATGGATCTGCTCAAGACGCTCGTGACCTCGGCCTGCTGCACGGCGCCGCTCATGCTCGAGATGCACCCGAAGCTGCAGTTTCTGGCCGGGACGGCGCTGCAGTTCGGCCCCGGGCGGTATTTTTACAAGAGCGCGTGGCGCGGGCTGCGCAATCGCACGTTCGGCATGGACTTTCTCGTCTCGCTCTCGTCCACGCTCATCTATCTCTACAGCGCTTACGTGACGTTCACGCCGCGCCGCAGCTACAAGCTCTACTTTGCGTCCGACGGGGTGCTGCTCTCGCTCATCCTCTTCGGCAAATATATGGAGCAGGTCGCGGCCGGGGAGGCCAACTCCGCCATCCGCAAGCTCATGCACCTGCAGCCGCGCACGGCCATGGTGCAGCGCGGGGACACGTTTGTCGAGCTGCCGGTCGACCAGATCGCGGAACACGACCTGGTGCGCATCCGTCCCGGCGAGCGCGTACCGGTCGACGGCACGGTCGTCAGCGGTCAGTGCGCGGTCGACGAGTCCATGCTCACCGGCGAGAGCATGCCGGTGGACAAAGCGCCCGGCGACAAGGTCATCGGCGGCAGCCTCAACCGCTCCGGCTCGGCCATCGTCTCGGCCGAGGCGCTGGGCAAGGCGTCCGTGCTCGAGCAGATCATCCAGATCGTGCGCCAGGCCCAGTGCGAAAAAGCACCCGTGCAGCGCTTTGCCGACAAGGTCGCGCACTGGTTCGTGCCGGGCGTCATCGGCGCGGCGGCGCTGACGTTCCTCATCTGGTACCGGCGCATTGCGCCGCGCAACCTTGAGCGCGCGCTGCTCACCTGCTGCGACGTGCTGTCGGTCGCGTGCCCGTGCGCGCTCGGCCTCGCCACGCCGACGGGGCTCATGGTCGGCTCGGGCCGCGCGGCGGAGCACGGCATCCTCTTCAAGAGCGGCGCGGAGCTTGAAAACGCTTACAAGGCCGACTGTGTCGTCTTTGACAAGACCGGCACGCTCACGAACGGCGCGCCCGCGCTCACGGACGTCTGCCCGTGCAGCGGCGTGCGGCTCGCCGCCGCGCTCGAGCAGTGCTCGGATCACCCGCTGGCGCGTGCCGTCACGGCGTATGCGCAGCAGCAGTCCGACGCGCCGCTGCCGCCGGTGGAGGACTTTTCCTACGCGCTCGGCCGCGGCGTGCGCGGCACGGTCGCAGGTGCGGCCGTCGTCTGCGGCAGCCGGACGTGGCTCCATGAGCTGGGCATCGACACGGCTGCGCTTGCCGCGCTGCCGGATCTGCACGCGCAGGCCAAGACGGAGCTGTGCGTCACGCGCTGCGGCGTCGTGCTCGGCGCGCTCGGCATCGCCGACACGCGCAAGAGCGAGGCGGCCGCCGTCGTCGCGCAGCTGCGCGCGGCGGGCAAGGAGGTCTGGATGATGACGGGCGATCATGCCCGCACGGCCGAGGCCATCGCGGCCGAAGTCGGCATCGGCCACGTGCTTTCCGAGGTGCGGCCCGACGAGAAGGCCGCCGCCATCGAGCGCCTGCGCGCGCAGGGGAAAACGGTCTGCATGGTCGGCGACGGCATCAACGACACGCCGGCGCTCGCCGTGGCGGACTGCGCGGTCGCCATGGGCGGCGGGTCGGACATCGCCATCGAGTCGGCGGGCATCCTGCTGCCGTCCGGCAATCTGGAAAAGCTGCCGGAGCTGTTTGACATTTCCCGCGCGACCATCCGCACCATCCGCCAGAACCTGACGTGGGCGCTGTTTTATAACCTCGTCAGCATCCCGGTCGCGGCGCTCGGCGTGCTGCATCCGTCCATCTGCGCCACGGCCATGTCGGCCAGCTCGATCGGCGTGCTCATGCACTCGCTGCGGCTCAAGGACAGCGACAAAAAGGAGAGACGTTTCCCATGGAAGAAAAAGTCCTGACGACGTATGTGCGCGGCATCTACTGCCGCCAGTGCCCGGAGTGGATTGTGGATGACCTGCTGCACACGCGCGGCGTGCTCGACGCGGCGGTGTCGTTCTGGCGCGCGGAGCTGACCGTGCGCTATGACCCGCAGATCGTCACCGAGGCGGAGCTGCGCCGCGTGCTCTCTGACTGCGGCTACCCCGCCTGCGAAAAAGGCGCGCCGGGGTCGAACCCGCTGCGCAACGCGCTCAAAAGTGCCCTCGGCCGCAGGCCGGAGGGGTGAGGGGCACACCTTTTTGCGCTTGACCAGTATTGCGGACAGCTTTTGCGGCTGCTTCCGCATAAAATAAAAGCGCTTGCAACCAATATTGGTCAGAAAATGCTGTGCGGTGGTGAGAAGATGGAGCAGAAATTACGGCGGGATCGCGATCTTGGCGACAATTTGCGCCGCCTGCGCAACGCCAGCGGCCTCTCGCAGGGGAAGCTGTGCGCCGAGCTGCAGCGCCGCGGCTGCGACATCGGCCGCACGACCTACGCCAAATACGAGGCGGGTGAGCTCAATGTGCGCGTGCGCGTGCTGCTCGCGCTCAAATGGCTCTACGGCTGTCCGTATGACGCCTTCTTCGCGGGGCTGGATACGGCGGACGATGCCGAAGCCCGATAACAAAGCGCCGCCCCGGAAGCAGATCGCTTCCGGGGCGGTGTTTTCCGTTACAGGTAGAATTTCGGCTCCTTGCGCCCGGTGCAGTATTTTTTCACCGTGGCGGCCGCGGCCAGCCGCAGCGGCAGCGGCACGCCGCGGGCCGACTGCGGGCAGATCTGGATGCAGCGCAGACAGGAGATGCACTTATGCTTGTCCACCTTCTGCGGCGCGGCCTTCGGGATCGCGCCGGCGGGGCAGTTGTCCGCGCACAGGCCGCAGCGGATGCAGCGCAGGCCGCCGGTTGGCTTGAGCGGCAGGCCGTTGTAGGCGCGGTAGTCCGGATCGCCGGGCACGGCGATCTCGGCCGGGGCGTCGGCGGCGATGCGGGCCGCGAGCCGGGTGCAAAAATCTTTGATCTTGCTGCGGTCGGACGTGTCCGGCCGGCCGGCGGCGATGTCCGTGTTGACCGAGTGCGGCGCGATGACCTCCGCCGCCGCGATCACGCGAAAGCCCAGCGGGGTGAGCGTATCGCGCATTTCGAGCAGAGCGTCGTCCACGGCGCGGTTGCCGAACACGGCCACGAGCACGGCCGGAGTGTCCGTCCCGCGCAGGGCGCGCATGCGCGCGAGACACGGCCCGGGCACGCGCCCGCCATAGACCGGGAAGAACACGAGCAGGCAGTCGTCGGCAGAAAACGTCTTCGCCTCGGCGTGCACGGTGATGTCGGTGCAGGCGTCGGCCGCGTTCAGATTTTCCGCGAAGAGCCCGGCGACGCGCTGCGTGCCGCCCGTGGGGCTGAAGAAATACAGGTGCAGGTTGCGCGGATGCATGGCATGGCCTCCCAATTTCAGATTGCCTTTATTGTAACGAAAAATGCCTGCGATTGCAATGCTTTTTGGCCACCGGTCAGTACAGCTGCAGCTCGGACAGGTAAGCGTCCAGCCGGGACAGCCGCTGCTGCGGATATACGCCGAGCGTGCGGCTGAACTCGAAGGCGATGGCCTCGATGAGAAAGTTCACGCCGATATAGGAGTTTGTGGGCGAGGGGCTGGACAGATCGGCGAGAAGCACGATGTCCGCATCGCCGGCGAAGGGCGCGGTGAGCTTGTCGGTGATGACGATCAGTCGGCAGCCGGCGTCGTGCGCCATCTCGGCCAGTACGCACGTCATGCGCGAGTAGCGCTCGGCACCGAGCAGGATCACACAGTCGTGCGGGCCGTAGTCGAGCAGCTTTTCTACGCAGCGGGTGTCTGCGTCGCAGAAATACTCCACGTGCCGGGTATACTGCGACAGCAGCGTCCCCAGGTGCCGCGCCGGCCCTGCCAGACCGCGGAAGCCGGAGACAAAGATGTGCTCACTCTCGAGCAGGATGCGTACGATCTGCCCGTATTTTTCCGGGTCGTTCTTGCGGTAAGTCTCCTGCAGACAGTCTACGGCGAACTGCAGGCACTGAAACGAGCTCAGGTCCTGATACTTTTGCAATTTGTCCGGCACCTGATGCTGCGGGATGACGTATTTTTCACGCTCGATGACCTGTGAGAGCTCGCTGCGCAGGCTCTCCTGCAGCTCACGGAAGCCGCGGTAGCCCAGCGTGCGGCACAGGCGGATGACCGAGGTGTCGCTCACGCTGAGCGCAAGCGCGATGTCCTTGGCCGTTAAAAAATATAGCGAGCCGCTGTGCTCGAGAAAATAATCCGCGATGACTTTTTCCGTCCGCGTCAAATGCGCGCTTTGAATGCGCTGTTCCAGTTTACCGCTCATGGGAACACCATCCTTTTTTCTGGGGATTGTGAGCAGTGCCGCAACGAATGTTGCAGTAGCAACAACATTATACTGTATAAATTGTAGAAAATGCAATAGTGCATGAAAAACATTGAAAATTCAATTGACTTTTACGCATAAAAGAGCTAAAAATACCGCATACAACAATACCGGTGTTGGATTATTTGAGAGGAGGACCTCACAATGGAGAAAAACAAACGTATGCAATTTTACGGGGGCACGCTCGGCGCGTGTGCGCCGCTGCTGGTCTTCATGTGCCTCATGATCGTGATCGCCGCGATGAAGAAAGTGTCCCTGGTGTTGTTCTGCATGGCAGGTTTCGCCGGACTGTGTGTGGCATTCCTGCTGGCAAAAAACAAAAAGGAATTTGAACAGGCGGTCGTGGACGGCCTGAAAAACGACACGCTGTGTGTCATTATCTTCGCGTTCCTGCTGGCCGGCATCCTGTCGCAGGAGCTGCGCCAGAGCGGCCTCATTCAGGGCCTGACCTGGCTTGTGATGAAGCTCGGCCTGAGCGCGGGCTTCCTGCCGCTGGTGGCGTTTCTCGTCTGCCTGCTGATCTCGACGGCCTGCGGCACGTCCAACGGTGCCATCGTCGCCGTGCTGCCGGTGCTGCTGCCCGTCGCGGCGACCGTCGGTGCGAATCCCTCCGTCGTGGTCGGCGCCATCGTCAGCGGCGCGATCTTCGGCGATAACCTCGCCCCCATTTCCGACACGACCATCGCCTCCGCGCTCACGCAGGACGCGGAAGTGCGCGACGTCGTGCGCACCCGTCTGCCGTATTCGCTGATCGCCGGCGTCATTTCCGCCGTGCTGTTCATCATCGTCGGTATCAAGACGTCCACGTCCGTCACGCTGCCGGACGTCATCGACCCCGCCTATGCCAAGACGCTCGTCATGCTCGTCATCCCGGTCATCATGATCATCCTGATGCTCCGTGGCTGGAACCTCATCAGCACGCTCATCGTCTGCGATCTGGTCGGCTTTGTGCTGTGCCTGGTGTTCGGTTTCCTCGACGTGCCGACGCTGTTTTCGGCCACCGGCCCCATCGGCGCCGGCCTGACCGGCATGCTCAATGTCATCTGCTTCAGCTTCTTCATGTTCGCGCTGCTCGAGATGCTCAAGCGCAGCGGCGTGTTTGACATGCTGCTCGAAAAGCTCAACAACGCCAGCAAGACCCCGCGTCAGGCCGAGCTCGTCACCATCCTGCTGAGCGTCATCGGCAGCGTGGCCATCGGCGCTGCGTCCATCTCGATCCTGTTCGTCGGCCCGGTCGTGCGCAAGCTCCTGCAGACGCACAACATCGAGCGCACCCGCGGCTCGAACCTCATGGACGGCATTGCGACCGGCCTTGCCGGCATCGTGCCGTACAACCCCGTCGGCCTCAACGCCGTCAGCCTCGCGATCGCGAGCGGTGTCGTCTCGGAGTCGTTCTCGTTTTTGGATTGCGTGCCATATAACTTCCACAGCTGGCTGCTGATCCTGCTGTTCCTGCTCAGTGCGATCACCGGCATCGGCCGCCACTTTGAAAAGGGCACCGCCGCCGCGCCCGAGACCCCGGCTGCGGAAGAGAAATGACGATTTCGGGTGCGGCCGCCGCGCCGCCCCCGCTCAGATTGTTACATTTGGAAGGAGAAAACCATGCAAAATCTCAACGAAGGTCTGCTGTTTGATCCTGCACTGTCGGCGGAGATCAAGGATCGCTTTTACTATGTGGATGCGGATCCGGAATTCGGCCAGCGCCTGTTCTTTGAAAATTCCGGCGGTTCGCTGCGCCTGAAGGCGTCCGTCGAGGCGCAGGCAAAGTACCAGGCGTTCCCGGACTGCCCGGAGCGGCTGCACGATCGTTCCCGCGCGCTCAAAAAAGTGCAGCTGCACGGCATCGACGACATTATGCACATCGTTTTCGGCGCATCGGGCGGCGCGCTCATCTCGGAGATGACTGCCTCGCAGGCGATGTTCCAGATCGTCGGCGCCATCCTGGAAAACTGCCCCGGCAAGAGCGCGGTCACGTCCGTGCTCGAGCACCCGTCGGCATATGACGCGGTGAAATACTACTGCGACAAGACCGGCAAGGAATTTCGCGTCGCGCAGGCGAACCCGAAGACCGGCGGCATCGACGTCGAGGAAATCCGCCGCGTCGTCTCGCCGGATACCTGCCTGCTGAGCATCATGTATGCCTCGAACATCACCGGCAGCATTATGGACATGGCCGGTATCGTCAAGGCTGCGCGCGAGATCAACCCCGATATCTACATCGTCACCGACGCCGTGCAGCACGCGCCGCACGCCGTGCTCGACGTGGACGCCCTCGGCGTCGACGGCGCGACGTTTGCACCCTATAAATTCTTCGGCACCCGCGGTATGGGCTACGGCTACGTGTCCGATCGCGTGGCCAAGCTGCCGCACCGCAAGGTCTTGCAGCGCCCGGCCGACGTCTGGGAGCTCGGCTCGCCCACGCCCGGCAACTTCGCGGCCATGAGCGCCGTGGTGGACTATGTCTGCTGGCTCGGCGGCCACTTCATCCAGTCGGACGACCGTCGCACGCTGTTCGTGACCGGCATGGAGCACATCCACCTGCAGGAGCGCGCGCTGCTGCACACCATGCTCGAGGGCACGCAGAACGTGCCCGGTCTGCGCCACATCCCCGGCGTACACGTGTATGTTGACACCGAGGATCTCACGCACCGCGACCTGATCGTTGCCATGGGCATCGACGGGCTGGACATGACCCGCTGCGTCGAGGAGTACCAGAAGCGCGGCGTCACGACCTTTGAGCGCGTCAACACCAGCGTGTATTCCAAGCGCATCGTCGAGGCTGTCGGCCTCACGGGTGCGATCCGCGTCTCGCCGCTGCACTGCCACACCGTCGCGGACATCGAGACGTATCTGCGCGTCACTCAGGAGCTCGCGCAGGCATTTGCAAAGTGATCATTCTTTCCCCTCCCTTCTTTTTCCCTTATGCACAGACCCTGCCGCATCCGCGGCAGGGTCTGTTGCAGTTTTGCCATGTGTGCGCTATACTGGCGGCAGCAATATCGGAAGGGGGCGGCCGCCATGCGCGAATCCGCAACGAAAAAAGTGCTCGCCGAGAGTCTCAAGGAGCTCATGCTCCGGCGCGACTTCGCGGACATCACCGTGACCGATCTGTGCGCGGCCGCGGAGATCAACCGCCGCACGTTCTACCGGCACTTTACGGACAAGTACCAGCTCGTGACGTGGATCTACGACAAGGGCTTTCAGAAGGCCATCGGCGACGATGAGCCGGGCCTGTTCGACCTCTTCGGGCGCGTGTGCACGTATCTGTATGCCGACCGCGCGTTTTATGCCCGCGCGCTCACGTTCACGGGGCAGAATTCGTTCCACGACTTTCTCTGCGCCCGGCTGCGGCCGTACCTGCAGGCGGACTTTTCCGACCTCTTTTCCGATCCGCAGAACGAGGCGTTCATGTCCGGGAAGATGTCGGATGTGGTCATGGATATTATTCAAAACTGGCTCAGCCGGCCGGATTGCCCGCCGCCGGAGGTGTTTGCGCCCTGGGCGCTGCACCTGTGGAAGGATATCATGGGCCGGTGGAAGGAGCTCGGCGATGCGTGGGAGCACACATTAGACCACAAAAACGCATAAGTGAGGCAAAAAGCCACGAAACTGCGGTTCCGTGGCTTTCCTTGTGGCGTAATTTGTTCTATGCTGAACATACCCCCTCATTTGGAAGCGTGCAGGCCCAGAGGTCTCTTTTCGATCTTTCACGGTACCTCTTCTCCCGTTGCGCGACGGTGTCCGCGCGCTTCCGATCTCGTTCTTTCGGCAGAGCATGCCTTCCTTTTATATGAACGCCCCGGACTGCATTTGCAGTCCGGGGCGTCTGCCGTTGGGGGCGTTCTGCGCGGGGCGCGATGATTTGGAAAGAGAAGCCCTGCACGATGATCGAATTTCAATCCGCGCACCCCGTGCGGGGTGCGACCAGGCCGCAGCGACCAAGAAAGGCTTTATGTCCGAATTCCAATCCACGCGCCGCATGGGCGCGGCGGGGTCAGCGCAGGGCGTCCGGCAGGACGGTGTTCTCACCGACCATGACCCAGTTGCGCTTGTCGCGCGCATTCTGATTGTCAACCCGGTACCATGTGCCGGGGAAGAACTGGTTGCCGTTGTTTTTGGAAGTGTCCCAATCGTAGGACATGAATGCATAAAACGGCCGGTCATATTTGGCGTTTGCATTGATGGCGTTGCCGGTGAAGGGGTTCGTCGGGTTGTCGATCAGCCCGCTTGTCGCCAGTGTCGGCACGTCGGCCGTGGTCATGAACGTGTCCGAGAACGAGAAGCCCTTGGCATTGAAGTCCTTGACCATCAGCAGGGGGAAGAAAAAGTCCGTATCGGGGCCGTTGTCGATAACGCGATCCCAATTGAGGTACAGGCCGCGTCCGTGATCTGCGACGAGGATGATGCGCGTGTTATCGTACACGCCGTTTTCGCGCATATAGTCAAACCATTTGCCGAGCTGCATCAGCGAGGCCACGTTGGGGTCATAGTGCGCAAACTGGACATCCTCCTCCATGGTGATCGACTTGCCGTCAACGGTGAAACGGTCCGCGTGCGTTTTGTCATACTCCGTGTTATCAATGGTGCCGGCAACGGAATAATCCGGCTCCTGCAGCAGCACGGGGGAGTGCGTGGTGTCGTTGGTCATGAACAGGAACGTGTTGTCCCCGCTCTTGGTGGTCTGCGTGATCGTCGGGAGATGGGTCAGTGCATGGTAGCCCTTGAGGAACGTGGCGTCCATACCGGTGGCGGTGTGGGGGCTGGTGATCGTCTGCTCGACGAAATTTTCCTCCTCCTCCGTCTGCACGCTGCTGCGGTTATAGTTGCCGTTGTCATAGAGGATGGACTGCGCAGCGACGGGGCACACCTTCATGAGACTGTAACCGAAGAAATTGCGCATATTCGCGCTGACCCAGTTTTTCGGGCTCATGTCCGATTCAAAGGCGCCGAAGGTGATATAGCGGTGAATGTCCGGGTAATCGGAGAAGACGGACAGGTCGGGCACCCACTGGTAGTTGGCGTAGATGGGGTCGAAGACCGTGACGTCAAAGTCGTTCTGGTCAAACAGGACCGGCATCATCTTGAGCGCCTCGTTGTGCTTGTCGACCAGCTTTTCATCTTTGCGCAGGTTGATCTGGTCGACCGTGTATTCGTATCCACCCATGAGCGCGGGCGTGCCCATGTTCGTGAAAGCGCCGGTGGAGACGACGTTCGTATAAGCGGTGAAGCCGTCGAACTGTGCCTGGAGCTCCGGTTTTTCGTTGAAAATATACGGCAGGAATGCGCCCACGGCGCGGTCGAGCATGAGCACGATGACGTTTTTGCCGGTCTTGCTCATGGTGTATTCCGGCACACCGCCGCTCTCTTCCATCGTCTGGCGGATGCTCTTGATCTGCGAGTGGATGCTGCCGATATTGATCGGCAGCATGATGGCAATGGCCAGAACGAACGCGAGCGCTGCCTTGAATACATGCTTGCTCCACCGTCGATAGACCAGATACATGACACCGGCGGTGGCCGCGATTGCGAGCAGGTTGCCCCAGAGCTCGGCCGGCGCAAACTGCATGCCGCCCTCAAAGCTGAGCGTGGACGAGAGCACACCGAGGTACTTGCCGAAGAACATGAAATCCACGATGGCGACGCCGACGAGCATCCACAAAACCTTCTCAAAGGCGACCTTGCCCTTCGGGCTGGCCAGCCAGTAGAAGATGCCGAACCAGATGACAAAGGTGCCGATGGCGAGGCACAGGCTGTTGATGACAAACCAGATCGGGCTGTAGTACATCTGCACGTTCACGAATTCCTGCGCGGACGACGAGATGACGGACGCCGGAATGTATCCGCCGATGAACAGCGCCAGGAACGCGGCGCAGCCAAAGAAGATCTTTGCGTTCGGCTTGGCGGCGGGCTTGCCGGCGGCGGGCTTCTTCGTGCGGATCAGCCCCACGATCAGGGGCAGCATCAGCGCCGCGCCCAGAAGCAGCAGCGCGGCCTTGACGACCGGCCGCTCGGAGAAGGAATAGCGCACGAGACCGAGCGCCAGCAGCGCCGCACCGGAGACGGCGGCCAGGATCTTGAGCACCCGCCCCGGATGCTTGAGCTTGTAGAAGATGGTCTTGATGAGGGAGAAGATGTTGTTGAGCGTCCAGTAAAACACCAGACCGGCGGGGGAGGTGTACAGGAAAAACAGGAAGAACACCGCCATCACGTACAGCTGGATCTTCGTCTTGGGCGTTGCGCCCTTCGTGAAGATGATGCACGAGACGAGGTTGACCGCCGTCATGATGATGGGCAGGAGGTTGATGTGCACGCCGGCGATGGCGATCAGCCCGTCGGCGGCGCCGAGGTCGGCGATCGGCCCGAAGGACACGCCCTTGATGAGCTCCAGCCCGGACAGGAAGCGGTAGGCGGCGATGAAAAACGGGATCTCCAGAAACAGCGACACCGCACTGCGCAGAACATACGTGGGCTTATAGTGGTTCTGGCGGTAGTAGGTCTGCAGGATCATCATCTTCTCGTCGCCGCGGAACGTCTTTTTGATGTGCGTCACGCCGCGGTGCAGGCGGGCCTCCATGTCGCGCTCCTCTTCCTGCAGCGCGTCGGCCCGCATGTAGAGCGGCAGCACCAGAAAGTTCATGACCAGGCTCAGCACGATGATGGACAGGCCGGGGTTGCCGATCACGCGGTTGGCGTTGACATAGACGACCTCAAACAAAAGCTGCAGCGGCTGCAGCAGCAGGGAATCCAGTATCTGAAAAAATGTCACGGTTCTTTCTCCTCATGCGTTGCGGTAAGTTCCTTCATCTTCTGCTCGAGATAGTCCGCAGCGCGCACGGCGCCCTTGCCCGGATAGACCCAGGTCTGCGCTCTTGCCGTGTCGCGGCCCTGGGCGTATTTCGGGTCGGTCAGGCACTGCTGCACCATGTCGCCGAGCGTGTCGAAGTTGTCCTCGGTGAGCTGCTGGCCGATCTGCGGCAGGATCTCGAACGTCCAGTACGGCGTGTCGAGCCACCAGCAGTCGTAGGGGCTCTTGTCAAACTTCGTGTCCGCGTAGATGACGGGCTTGTCAAAGACCAGCGTGAAATCGAAGATGACGCCGGAGAAATCGGAGACGAGCAGATCGGCGCGCCGGAGCACGTCGAAGTTATCGTTGTCGCGGTTCCACTCCAGATCCTCCGAGTCCGGGTAGGCGGCCATGAGCTTGTCGATCATGTCCTTTTCCGACTTGTACGACTGGGGGTGCGGGCGGATGATGACATGGTAGCCGCCGGCGAGCAGCTTGTCGATGATCTTGCCGCCGTATTTGCTGAAGATCGCGCTCGGCCCCCAGGACGGCGCGATGAGCACCGTCGTCCTGTGCGGTGCGATGGGGCCGGCGGCGTCCAGCCGCCGCTTCATCTCGTCCATGTAGGGGATGCCGATCTTCACGACCTCCTTGGCGGGCAGGCCGCGCAGCGCCTCGAGCGCGCGCAGGTCGCGGATCTGATAGTCGCCGGAGACGAAGACCGTATCGTAATAGTCGATGCCGAACATCCGGTAGCCGGCGACCTCGTTGGCCGCGTGCAGGATGTGCACATAGTAGTCCACGCCCGGCGAGCGCTTCCACTGGTAGACGTCCAGCCCCGGCGTGGTGGACAGCAGCACGTTCGCGCGCAGGAAGTTGAGCTTGGCAAAGGCCTTGTTGCCCTCGCCGAGAAACTCCGCGTGCACGTGCGCGTAGGGGTTTTGCAGCGCCGGATCGTCGGGCGAGGCCGTCAGATACGCGACGTCCAGCCCGCGCCGGTCCAGCTCGCGGCACACGGGCTCCATCACGTTCCAGTAGCGCTTGTCGTCCACGAAGACGGCCAGCGGGTGCTTTTCCTGGTCGACGGCGGTCTTTTCCCCGCCGCTCAGGAGAAAGCGCAGCTTGATGATCCAGCCCCGCAGCGCAAAGTTCAGTGCGCCGATGATGCCGATCAGAATGGCAAAGAGCATGCTGCCCGTGCCGGGATCAATGTACAGTTTCATGTTTTCCGTTCTCCTCTGCCCGTAGCATCCACAGCCCGGCGAGCACGCTGCAGGCGGCACAGAACCCGGACACGAGCAGCCCGGCGCCGCGAAGGTCATCGGCGGGGAAAAGTCCGCCGAAGAGATTGATGAGCGCATGGATGCCCAGCGCCGGCACGATGGAGCGGTAATAGGCGACCGTCCCGCACAGGGCGAAGCCCGTGCAGGCGGCGCACACCGCCTGTATGCCGACGGCGCCCGGTGCGCCTCCGATGAGATTGACGGCGTGGAACACGCCGAACACGGCCGCGTTGAGCACGGCCGCCGTCAGCGGCCGCAGCCGCTGCGTATGTTCCCACAGATACCCGCGGAAAGCCAGCTCCTCCGCCATGCCGCACACGACGTACATCCCGCAGGCGAAAAACCCGTCCGCGGCGGCGCTGCGGCCGCAGGCGGCCAGCACCAGATCGCCGGCCGGCCAGAGCAGCAGCAACAGCAGCCCCGGCCACCGCTTCCGCCCCCGGCGGCAGGCGCCGAGACCGTATCTGCGTCGGTAAAGGATCAGCGCCGCCGCGAGAAAGACCGCCAGCCCCGCGAAGGTGACGCTGTGCGGCAGGCCGATCCTGCCGGAAACAAACTCGCCCAGTGCATAGACCAGGGCATATATCAGCACCAGATAGACCATAAAAAGCAAACGCATCCTTTACAGCATTTTTTCATTATATAATGTCGAAATCGGAAACACAAGGGAATCTGCATATGTTTCCGACATTGTTTTTACGTGCACTTGACAAAACGACAAAATAAGTTCACAATATGCATCGCATATCAAAAAAATGAACGCAAGGGAGCCTGACGATCTTGTTGACAAAAAATCAGTTTGCGCTGCTCAGCTACATTGCGGTCCGTCCCGCGGACGAGCCGGCGCTTTCGCAGCGCGCCATCGCGCAGGGCACCGGCAAAGCACTCGGCACCGTGAACGGGCTGGTCAAGCAGCTGGACGCCATGGGCTATCTCGACGGGACGAACCGCATCACGGATGCGGGCCGTGCAGCGCTTGCGCCGTACCGGGTGGACAACGCCGTTATCATGGCGGCGGGCATGAGCTCGCGCTTTGCCCCCCTGTCGTATGAAAAGCCGAAGGCCCTGCTGAAGGTGAAGGGCGAGGTGCTCATCGAGCGCGAGATCCGCCAGCTGCAGGCGGCGGGCATCGACGACATCACGGTCGTGGTCGGCTATATGAAGGAAAAGCTGTTTTACCTCGAGGACCGCTTCCATGTGAAGATCGTCATCAACGAGGATTACCACCGCTACAACAACCCCTCCACGCTCATGCTCGTCCGCGACCGGCTGAAAAACACCTTCATCTGCTCCTCGGACAACTACTTTGAGCAAAACCCGTTTGAGCCCTATGTGTATCAGGCGTATTACGCGTCGCTCTACAGCGCAGGCAAAACGGACGAGTACTGCATGGTCACGAACCGCAAGGGCCGCATCACAGGCGTGCAGGTCGGCGGGAGCGACGCGTGGTACATGATCGGACACGCCTATTTCGACCGCAGCTTCAGCGAGAAATTTACGCAGATCCTCGAGCGGGAGTATGACAGCCCGGTCACCCGGGCGGGGCTCTGGGAGGATCTGTACGCCCGGCACATCCGCGAGCTGGAGATGTACATCCGCAAATATCCCGGCGGCATCCATGAGTTCGACTCGCTCGATGAGCTGCGGGCGTTTGACAGCGCCTATGTCACCAATACCGACTCGTACATTTTCGACAACATCTGCGCCGTGCTCCACTGCACACCGGACAGCATCCACGGCATCATCCCGATCAAGACGGGGCTGACGAACCTGTCGTTCAAGTTCACGTGCAACGGCCGGGACTACGTGTACCGCCACCCCGGTGCGGGCACGGAGGCTTACATCGACCGCCCGGCCGAGGCGCGGGCGCTGGAGGTGGCCAAGGCGCTGGGGCTCGACGACACGTTTCTCTACATCGACGCGGCCAAGGGCTGGAAGATCTCGCACTATATCGAGGACGCGGCCATTCTGGACTATCACAACACCGAGCAGGTCGACACGGCGCTGCGTATGCTGCGCCGCCTGCACACGAGCGGCATACAGCTCGACGGCCGGTTTGACATCTGGGAGAAGATCAACGGCTTTCTCGACCGGCTGCAGGGGACGGACGTCTCCGACTTTACCGGCATGCAGGAGCTGCACGAGACGATGTGCGCGCTGCACGAGCGCCTGAAGGGCGACGCGGTCCCCCTGTGCGCCTGCCACTGCGACAGCTATAACCCAAACTTCCTGATCGACAAGCAGGGGAAGATGTACCTGATCGACTGGGAATATGCCGGCATGGCCGACCCTGGCTGCGACATCGGCACATTTATCGCCTGCTCGGACTACACGCCCGAGGAGGCGGAGCAGGTGATCGCACGCTATCTCGGCCACGCGCCCACGGGGGCGGAGCTGCGCCACTACATCGGCTATGTGGCCATGGCGTCCTACTTCTGGTTTTTGTGGGGGCTGTATCAGGAGGCGTGCGCCAAGCACGTCGGCGAGTATCTCTACATCTGGTATAAATACACAAAGCAATACGCCCGGCTGACGCTGGAGCGATATGACCATGAGGAGGAGTTTGCTTGAAACAGAAGACAGAGGCCCAGCAGGGCTCGATTGAACAGCTCATCTACGAGGAGACCGAGCGGCGGCTGGAGATCATGCAGTCCGACACCTACGAGTTCCCCAAGAAAATGACCCGGGTCGATTACGGCATCATCATCGCCAGCGTGGCGGCCAGCCTGGTGCTGATCGTGACCTGCATGCTGGGAGGCTGAACCATGACAGACAGAGAAAGCTATATCCGGCAGGAGACCGTTACGGGCGTTGTGCCCATGCTCAAGGGCGACCGGCAGTATTCCTTCCTGGATCTGTTTTTGTCCACGAGCGGCTTTGCCATCGCTACGTGGTGCTATACGCAGGGCGCCTATGTCGCGCAGTACCTCTCCTTCAGCAGAATGCTCATCAACATTTTCTGCTTCAACATCGTCTGGGTGTTCATCGAGTGCCTGCCCGTCATCTTTGCCACGCGCTACGGCATTGATCTGTGGATCTGGCTGCGCTCGGTGCTGGGGCGGCGCGGCGTGGCTGTGCTGTCCACGATCATCAGCGTGGCAAACTTCGGCTGGTACGCGGTCGCGGCGAGCCTGTTTTCCTCGTCGATGATCAACCTTGCGGCGAAGTTCGGCCTCGTGCTCAACGCGGCCGTCTGGAGTCCGGTACTGGGCTGCCTGTGCGTCGTGCTCGGCACGCTCATCGCGCTCGGCGGGCCGAATGTCATCAAGTGGACCAACCGCTTTCTGGTCACGGCGCTGCTGGCGGTCGGCGTGGTCGTCGTCGTGCTGTGCTTCACGGCCGTGCCGCTGCGTGAGATCGTGGCGGTCAAGCCGGTGCTGGACGCGGACATGACGCCGCTGCAGGCGTTCATGATCTCGGCCGAGGGCAACGTGGCGTTCGCGTTCTCGTGGTCAACGCAGGCGCTGGTCCTGCCGCGTCTGGCCAAGACCGAGCGCGGCGGCTACTGGGGCACAACGCTGGCCTACGGCGTGGTCGCGCCGTTTTTCGTCGCCGCCGGCGGCGTGATGGCGCTGGCGATGTTCGTGCGCACCGGCGTGTACGAGAGCGATCCTACGAATATGCTCTCCTACCTCTGCGGCTCCGGCTTCGCGCTGCTGAGCCTGCTGCTGGTCGCGTTTGCGAATGTCGGCACGCAGGGTACCGGCTCCTATGTCAACTGCATGATCGTCAAGAGCGGCATGCCCAAGGTCAGCTATAAGGTGCTGGTGCTCATCGCCATGGTGTATGTCAGCGCGCTGACCGTCTGGGGCGGCGTGGAAGAGCACTTCGGCGCGTTCATCTCCATTGCCGCGTTCATTCAGGCGCCGATCATCGGCATGATCGTCGTGGACTATCTCGTCGTGAAAAAGCGGAAGCTGTCGCTCAAGGCGGCCTACTTCATCGAGGGGCACGATGCGTACCGGTTCACCGGCGGGTTCAACCTGGTCGGCATCGGCTGCGTCATCCTCTCGTGCCTGATCACGATCCTGTTCGTGTACAATCCGCTGACCGGCAGCATCCAGAGCCCGCTGTTTCTCATCTTCACGGGCAGCGGCTTCGATGCCATATGCGGCGGCCTGCTCTACTGGCTCGCCAGCCTGACCCCGCTGAAAAAGTACATGCTCCGCGACCGCGACGATCTCGAGATCGTCTGAGGCGGCCCGAGCGATCCGAAAACGTCCCCGGTGCAGATGCGCTCTGCTCCGGGGACGTTTTGCGCCGCGGCAGACATTTTTTGAAGAAAAAACTGGAACGCCCGTGAGCGGCACGGACTGCATAGACTACCGGATTTTGCAGAAAATAGGGTTGCCGAAACGCAAAACAGAGCAAAGGAGTTTTCCGAATATGAAGGCAACCGGAATCGTGCGCCGGATCGACGACCTCGGCCGCGTGGTCATCCCCAAGGAGATCCGCCGCACCATGCGTATCCGCGAGGGCGACCCGTTGGAGATCTACACCGACACCGACGGGCAGGTCATTTTCAAAAAGTATTCCCCCATGGGCGAGCTGTCCGAGTTCGCCGCGCAGATCTGCGACGCGCTGCACAAGACCACCGGCAGCATCGCCGTCGTGTGCGACCGCGACGCGGTCATCGCCGTGGCCGGCGGCGGCAAGCGCGAGCTGCTCGACCGGCGCATCAGCCGCGAGCTTGAAGAGCTCATGAGCACGCGCGGGCAGTATGCGGCCGACAGCTGCACGCTGCCGGTCGTCGACACCGACGAGCGCTACGCCGTCGCCGTCGCCGCGCCCATCCTCTCCGAGGGCGACGTGCTCGGCTGCGTGCTGTTCGTGGCCGCGCACGGCGACGGCCCCGCCGGCGAGACGGAGCGCAAGCTCGCGCAGGCTGTGTCGGGCTTCCTCGGCAAGCAGATGGAGAGCTGAGCGCGCGGAGCAGAAAAAAGCGTCAGAGCGTATGCGCGCCCTGACGCTTTTTTGATATGGAATGAAAAAGGCCCCCGGGCGCCCCCGGAGGCCTTTCGCTGCACGCGCAGCCGATATGGACACGTGCCCCGTACGCTGCAGGCCCGCGTCGCGATCACTGTGACGGGATGAGATATGCCATGCGGCGGAGAACAAAAAGGGTAGATAATCCGTAAAGAGAGATCAGATAAAAAGAGAAAAGAATGGATAAAAGAGATGGGGTGGGGTGCGAAATGGATAAAAAACCGTGCGTACGCAGACATCCCGACATCACCAATGATACAAACAGTTTAGCCCAGCAGTACCCGAAAGTCAAGCAAAATCACCGAATTTTTGAAAATTCAGGGATTGTCAGGAAATTCACGCGCCCGGTAAATTTCTGGCAAGGGGAAAAACCGTTGAACTCCGTCGGAATGTGATGTACAATAAAAGCAGAACATCAGCAGGCAAAAGGGGGTACGGTGCATGACCGTATTGGTGACCGGCGGCATGGGCTACATCGGCAGCCACACGTGCGTGGAGCTGCTTGAGCAGGGCATGGATGTCGTCGTGGTGGACAATCTCGTCAACAGCAGCGCGGAGGCGGGAAGACGGGTCGAACAGATCACGGGCCGGCCGCTGAAATTTTATCAGATGGACGTGCGCGACCGCGCCGGACTCGACCGCATTTTTACCGAGCAGAAGATCGACTGCGTCATTCATTTCGCGGGCCTCAAGGCCGTGGGCGAGTCGGTGCAGATGCCGCTGGAATACTACGACAACAACCTCGGCTCGACGATCACGCTCTGCGAGGCGATGCGTGACCACGGCGTCCGGCAGATCATTTTCTCCTCGTCGGCGACGGTGTACTCCGGCGACAACGAGATGCCGCTCTACGAGACGTCCCGCACCGGCAACTGCACGAATCCCTATGGCTGGACGAAGTACGTCTGCGAGCAGATCCTGCGCGACTATGTTGTGGCCGACCCGAGCTGGTCGGTCGTGCTGCTGCGCTACTTCAACCCCATCGGCGCGCACCCGAGCGGCCTCATCGGCGAGGACCCGCGCGGCGTGCCGAACAATCTCATGCCCTATATCTCGCAGACGGCCATTGGCCGGCTGAAGTGCCTGAGCGTCTTTGGCGACGACTATGACACGCCGGACGGCACGGGCGTGCGCGACTATATCCACGTCATGGATCTCGCGCGCGGTCACGTCGCGGCGATCGCCTACATGGCGGAGCACACGGGCGAGAGTATCTTCAACCTCGGCACCGGCAAGGGCTACAGCGTGCTCGAGATGGTGCACGCCTTCGAGACGGCCAACCACGTGCATGTGCCGTACCGGATCGCGCCGCGCCGCGCGGGCGACCTGCCGACCGTGTACGCCTGCCCGGACAAGAGTGCGCGCATCCTCGGCTGGCACGCCGAGTATTCGCTCGAGGACATGTGCCGCGACAGCTGGCATTGGCAGACGCAAAACCCCAACGGCTACGAAACTGCCTGACGGACCACCGTTCCCGGGCCGGAGCTTCCGGCCCGGGCAGCGCTGCGCCGCCTGCGGGCGGTGCTTTTTTGCGGCCTGAAGAGGCCGCGCTGTTCACATAATGTGCAACAAAAATCGAATTGCTTATTGACAGCCTGTACTAGATGTTGTACGATATACCCGCTCTCAATACAAAATAAAGCGGTTTTCCGCACAAGATATTGTGTTTTCGATTACGAGGGGGAGGAACAGAAAGATGAAGATCATCAAGCGAAACGGCGCAGAGGAGAACTTTGACATCTCCAAGATCATCATGGCCGTCACGAAGGCCAATGCCGCCGTCGAAGAGTGCGACCGCATGACGCCGCGGCAGATCCAGCGCATCGCCGAGAGCGTGGAGCTCGCCTGCCAGGAGCTGGGCCGCAGCGCCGCCGTGGAGGAAATTCAGGACATGGTCGAAAAGCAGATCATGGCCCACGGTGCGTTCGAGGTCGCCAAGGCCTACATTACTTACCGCTACACCCGCAGCCTGGTGCGCCGCGCCAACACGACCGACGACCGCATCCTGAGCCTCATCGAGTGCAACAACGAAGAGGCCAAGCAGGAAAACTCCAACAAGAATCCGATCGTCAACAGCACGCAGCGCGACTACATGGCCGGCGAGGTCAGCCGTGACATCACGAGCCGCCTCCTGCTGCCGAAGGACATTGTCGAGGCGCACGAGGAGGGTATCATCCACTTCCACGACGCGGACTATTACGCGCAGCACATGCACAACTGCGACCTCGTGAACCTGGAAGATATGCTCGAAAACGGCACGGTCATCACCGGCACGCTCATCGAGCGGCCGCACAGCTTCTCGACCGCGTGCAACATTGCGACCCAGATCATCGCGCAGGTCGCCTCCAACCAGTACGGCGGGCAGTCGATCTCGCTGACGCATCTGGCCCCGTTCGTGCAGGTCAGCCGCGAGCGCATCCGCCGCGAGGTCGAGGCCGAAATGCAGGCCATCGACGCGCATCCGGGTGAGGAAAAGCTGGCCGAGCTCGTCGAAAACCGCGTGCGCGAGGAGATCCGCCGCGGCGTGCAGACGATCCAGTATCAGGTCGTCACGCTGCTGACCACGAACGGCCAGGCCCCGTTCGTGACGGTGTTCATGTATCTCGGAGAGGCGAAAAACGAGCAGGAGCGCCATGACCTCGCCATGATCATCGAGGAGACGCTGCGCCAGCGCTATCAGGGCGTGAAAAACGAGAAGGGCGTGTGGGTCACGCCGGCGTTCCCGAAGCTCATTTACGTGCTCGAGGAGGACAACATCCACGAGGATTCCCCCTACTGGTATCTCACGGAGCTGGCCGCCCGCTGCACCGCCAAGCGCATGGTGCCGGACTACATCTCCGAGAAGAAGATGCTCGAGCTCAAGGTCGACAAAAACGGCGAGGGCCACTGCTACACCTGCATGGGCTGCCGCAGCTTCCTGACGCCGTATGTCGACGAAAACGGAAAGCCGAAGTACTACGGCCGCTTCAATCAGGGCGTCGTGACCATCAACCTGCCGGATGTGGCGCTGTCCTCCGGCGGCAACATGGAGAAGTTCTGGAAGATCTTTGACGAGCGGCTCGAGCTCTGCCACCGCGCGCTCATGTGCCGCCACGAGCGGCTCAAGGGCACGCTCTCGGACGCCGCGCCCATCCTGTGGCAGTACGGCGCGCTGGCCCGTCTGAAGAAGGGCGAGCCGATCGACAAGCTCCTCTACGGCGGCTACTCGACCATCTCCCTCGGCTACGCGGGACTGTATGAGTGCGTCAAGTACATGACCGGCAAGTCTCACACCGACCCCTCGGCCACGCCGTTCGCGCTCGAGATCATGCAGCACATGAACGACGCCTGCGCCAAGTGGAAGCAGATGCACAACATCGACTTCAGCCTCTACGGCACGCCGCTGGAGTCCACGACGTACAAGTTCGCCAAGTGCCTGCAAAAGCGCTTCGGCATCATCCCCGGCGTCACGGACAAGGGCTACATCACCAACAGCTACCACATCCATGTGACCGAGCATATCGACGCATTCAGCAAGCTGGCCTTCGAGTCGAAGTTTCAGGCGCTCTCGCCCGGCGGCGCGATCAGCTACGTCGAGGTGCCGAATATGCAAAACAACATCCCGGCTGTGCTCGAGGTCATGAAGTTCATCTATGACAACATCATGTACGCCGAGCTCAACACCAAGAGCGACTACTGCCAGGTCTGCGGCTACGACGGCGAGATCGAGATCGTCGAGCACGACGGCAAGCTCATCTGGCGCTGCCCGAACTGCGGCAACACGGATCAGGACAAGATGAACGTGGCCCGCCGCACCTGCGGCTACATCGGCACCCAGTTCTGGAATCAGGGCCGCACGCAGGAGATCAAGGAGCGCGTGCTGCATCTGTAACGTGCAAAAATGAAAATCGGCGGGCGTGTCCATGCGATACGTCCGCCGTTTGTGAGGAAACTGCTATGTATTATGGAGAGATCAAGACCTGCGACATTGCCAACGGCGTCGGCGTGCGCGTGACGCTGTTCGTTTCCGGCTGCACGAACCACTGCTACAACTGCTTTCAGCCGCAGACGTGGGATTTTCACTACGGCAAGCCGTTTGACGCGGCGGCCGAGCAGGTGATTTTTGCCGAGCTGGAAAAGCCCTTTATCCGCGGCCTGACGCTGCTCGGCGGCGACCCGTTCGAGCCGGAAAACCAGCGCGCGCTCGTGCCGTTTCTGCGCCGGGTGCGCGCGCAGTATCCGGACAAGGACATCTGGGCGTATTCGGGCTTCACGCTCGACAAGGAGCTTACGGTCGACGGCACGCACCCGCGCTGCGAGGTCACGGACGAGATGCTTTCGCTCATCGACATCCTCGTCGACGGGCGCTACGTGGACGCGCAGCGCAACATCAGCCTGCGTTTCCGCGGCTCGGAAAACCAGCGCATCATCGACATGGACCGGACCCGCGCGGCGGGCCGCATCGTACTCTGGGAGGGCATGAACGGATGGAAGTGAAGATCCAGAAGCTGCGGCCCGGCGCTGTGACGCCGCGGCGCGGCAGCGCGGACGCGGCGGGCTATGATCTCTATGCCTGCCCGGCGGACGGGCAGTGTGTCACGATCGCGCCGCACGTGACGGCCATGATCGGCACGGGCCTCGCCCTCGCCATCCCGGCGGGGTATTTCGGCGGCGTGTTCGCGCGCAGCGGGCTGGCCTCTAAGCAGGGGCTGCGCCCGGCCAACTGCGTCGGCGTGATCGACGCCGATTACCGCGGCGAGTGCACCGTCGCGCTGCACAACGACACGGACGAAGTGCGCACCGTCGCCCCCGGCGACCGCATCGCCCAACTCGTGATCCTGCCGTTTCTGGCGGCGGAGTTTGCAGAGGCGGATGCGCTCGACGAGACCGACCGCGGCGCGGGCGGCTTCGGCAGCACCGGCCGGTAAAGCAACAAAAAACGCAGCCCCCTTCGAGCGTCTCGAAGGGGGCTGCGTTTTGCTTTATTCAGCGGCAAACTTGCTTTATTCAGCGGCAAACTTGCTTTATTCAGCGGCAAACTTGCTTTATTCAGCGGCAGTCTGCGAATACGGGCGAGAATTCGTCGAGCTTCTCGCACGTGTAGCGCCGGGTATTGTCCTCGCACACGGGCAGCATTTGCTGCGTGAATGCGGCGCAGCGCGTCCATTCGTCGGTGACGGCCTGACTGTGCGCGGTGTTCAGGTCATAGTGCTGCGCGAGATAGTCGGCGAGGTAGGGCGTGAATTTCTCCGCGCCGAAAATGTTCAGATGCTCGGCGTTGGCGAAATCATTGAGCGGGTCGAGGCCGATGGCGTCCATCTGCGTGTCGAAGTTCGCAAAATCATACCCGTACTCGTGCACGACCGCCTCCAGCTCGGCAAACACGGCGTCATAGTTTTCAATGACGGTGCGGTGCGGGAAGCGGGCAAAGAGCACGTTTTTGATTCCCCGTGCCTTGGCTGTCTCGCAGAAGGTGCGCAGGCTCTGCTCGTTGAAATCGTCGAGCGATTGCTGGCGCACGGGGATCTCATCCGTCTCCGTGAGGAACATGGAGATGGACAGAAACGGCTTGGTGTACGAATAGCCCGCGTCGCGCGCCTGCTGCTGCAGTGACAGCGAATTGCGGATGAGGTCCGGCTTTCTCCAGTTGTCGTGGTACTTGAGCAGCGGCACATAGTATGACAGCCGGTCGCCCTGCACGCACTCGTCAATGGCCTGCACCTTGTTGCGTGAGAGCGGCAGCGTGTCGAGCCATTCGCGCGTTGCGGCCGTGCCGAGCTCATCCCGCTCTGCCTCCGTGTAGAGAAAGCCGTTGACCTCGACCACGTAGACAGACGGATTTTGCCGCTTGGCGCTCTCGCGCAGCATGGATGCATAGAGCGTGCCCTGCGCGGCCGACACGGCCAGCGGGTAACTTGTAAACCCGGCGTGCTGCCATGCCAAAGGTGCGCAATAGTCGGTAAACGTCTCACTCGCGCCGAGGATCATGACGTCGAGCGAGTTTTTCGGCTCTAGATAGAAGCTGCGGATGTACTGCTGCTCGGTGATGCTGTTGATGGTCAGCAGCCGCGTGAGCGCGCCGTAGACCAGCGCCACGATGAGCAGAAACGCGATTACGCGCAGGACGGTATTTCTTTTTGCGTGTTGTTTTGGATTCATTGATGTTCTCCACATGCTGTGTTAGCGCCACGCGGAAAATTGCGGCGATGGTCTGCTGCGAGCCCGCTTCGCGGGCTTGGGATAGCGGGCGCTGTTTCCCGGCTTAAAACTGCATATACACGAATTCGGATGCCTGCACGCCGGGGCCGTAAACGCCCATGAGCACGACGGCGAAGATGCCGGCAAGCAGCACGGCCCAGCGCAGGGCGAGACACTTCTCGTCGAGGATCTCGCGGATGGTGCGCTGCGAGCGCTCCTGAATGACGGAGGCGGTGAAAATCACGACCGTGCCGAACAGCAGCACGCACCAATCATACCGCGTCAGAGGCAGCGCCTCGAGCACGGCGCCCGGCCGCAGCTGCGACAGGTGCAGGTCGGTCACGGATTTTAACATCATGCCCATCGCGGCGCGAAAACCGTCGGCGATGTCAAAGTAATAGCCGATGAGCACGACCACGAACGTGCGCAGCATGGAAAACACCTGATACCACGCGCTCTTGCGCTCAATGTGCAGCGCGGCGACGACCTTGTCCGACACCGGCTGCAGCAGCGTTGACACGAGGATGACCATGCCGTTCCAGAAACCGAAGGCGACGTATTTCCAGCTTGCCCCGTGCCAGATGCCGATGATGAGAAACGTAATCAGCGAGGCCACGGCCGTCGGCAGTACCTTGCCGATGTGGCTGCCGAGGTGCTGTCTGGCGTGGCGGCCCCAATTGAGAAACGCTTTCGAGATCGACAGCGGGTAGAACAGGTAGTTGCGCAGCCAGTCGCCGAGCGAGATGTGCCAGCGGTGCCAGTACTCGGTGAGCGTGCGCGAGAAATACGGGCGGCGGAAGTTTTCGCCCATGGTGATGCCGAACATCTGCGCCACGCCGCGCGAGATGTCGATGCCGCCGGAGAAGTCGGCATAGAGCTGCAGCGCGTAGACGATCGCCGCCAGCAGCACGTACGTGCCGGCGTAGTCGGTGTACGCCCCGGCGACGGTGTGGATCATGCCCACGGCGCGGTCGGCGATGACGAGCTTTTTAAAAAAGCCCCAGAGGATCAGCTGTGCGCCGAAGCGGATGTTGTCAAAGCTGTATCTGTGCTCGGCATAGAGCTGGTGCGCCAGCTGGTCGTACACGCCGATCGGGCCCTGAATGATCTGCGGGAAGAAGGACACGAACAGCGCGAGCTTGCCGACGTTGCGCTCGGCGGGCACTTTTTCACGGTAGACGTCGAGCACGTAGCCCATGGACTGGAACGTGTAAAACGAGATGCCCAGCGGCAGCAGCAGCCCGATGTGGCCGAGCGAGACCGTCAGCCCCACGGACGCAAAGAGCGTCTCCATGGACTCGGCAAAGAAGTTATAGTATTTGAGCACGGCGAGGATGCCGAAGTTCAGCAGCAGGATGGCGATCATGAGCGCCTTGCGGCGGGACTTGCAGCGCTTTTTGTACGCCTTGCGCTCCTCGCGCTCCCAGTCCTGCTTGTGCGCGGCGACGGTCTGCTCCATGTGCGCGGTCATGGCGTCCATGCCGCGGGCGCCGAAGTAGGTCGTGAGCGTTGTGATGACGATAAAGCCCATGTAGCGCAGGCACACGAACGCGTAAAACGCGTAGCTGCCGATCAGCAGCACCACCCACTGGAACCGCTTCGGCACGAGGTAGTACAGCACCAGCAGCGCGAGTACCAGCAGGTAAAACGACAGCGATGTCAGCGTCATGCTTCGTCCTCCGGCGTCCGGCAGGTGTTGAGCGCGTCGGTCGCAAACCGGTCGCGCACGAGCGTGAAGTTCCCACCGCGGTACAGCGCGACGCGCGGCATGTCGCGCGACAGAAACACGGCCACGCCCTCCGTCACGGAGTACGCGCCGCAGCGGCCGAGGGCGATCACGTCGCCCACGCGCAGCGGCGGCAGCTGCGCCTCGCGCACGAGCACGTCCGCCGTCGTGCACAGGCTGCCGCAGAGCATCCACGGCTCGGGCGCGTCCGCGCTCTCGCGCAGGAGCGTCAGCGGCGGGGCCTGCATGCCCATGAGCTGGCCGTCATACTTGACCTGGTGCATGCCGCCATCGCATATGGCGTAGTTCACGCCGAGGTTGCACTTGGCGTCGGCCACGCCGGTGAGAAACGTGCCGCAGGGCGCGGCGAAAAAGCGGCCCATCTCGATCGTGAGCGGATACTTCTCGCCGAAGGCGCGGATGTGCGCCGCCGCCGCGCCGAGCAGCGCGCAGTCGCGCGCCTCGGCGTCGTCGCGGAAGCACTCGGCATTCAGCCCCGGGCCGTATTCCACGTGCTGCGCCGTGAAGCCGTAGCGTTCGTGCAGCATCGTGAGGTATTCGTCCAGATGCGCAAGCTCCTTGGCGATCACGGCGTCCTTGCGCTTTTGCGTGCCGGAAAAGTAGTGGATGCCGACGATCGTCACGTTCGGGAATTCCGCGCGCCGGGCGACGAGATCGGCCAGCGCGTCGGGATCCATGCCGAACTGGCTGCCGGCGGTCAGGCGCGGCAGCACGCGCACGTGCTTTCCCTGCGCGGCCGCGGCCGCGCAGATAAGGTCAAAGTGCAGCGTGCTCTCGGCCGTGAGCAGGTCTGCGCCCAGCGCGACGGCGCGCGCAACATCGTCCGCGCCCTTGTTCACGCCGGAGTACAGGATGCGCTCCGGCGGGATGCCGAGCCTTTCGCAGATCGTCAGCTCGCCGGGGGAGCACACCTCCACCCAGCGGAACACGTCCGGCAGGCCGCGCAGCACGAAGGGGTTGGCCTTCATGGAGTAGCACAGATTTACGTCCGAGCCAAACGCGGCGCGCACTCTTTGAGCGCGCGCCGTGAAGGCCTCCAGATCAAACAGATACAGCGGCGTGCCGTATTTCGCGGCTGCCGTCCGGAGTGCAGTCTTGTCCATCAGTCCTCGTCCTGCAGGCGCTGCACCATGGCTAGCAGACTTTTCGCGGAGTTGAAGTTCTCCGGCACGAGGTCCTTGGCGCCGATCTCGATGTCGAATGCGTCGTTGAGCGCCGCGACGAGCGACACGATGTCGAACGACTCGAGAATGTGGTCGTCGATGAGGGCGGTCTCGGTCTCAAAATCCACGTCGGGACGCAGATCGGTCAGAATGTCCATCAGTTCCTGTTCCATAGTAATATACCTCCTGAAGTGAGTAAAGTAAGCAAAATCAGTGCTTGGCCGCAGCGGTGATGCGCTCGGCCAGCGCGCGCATGTTCGTCTTGCCGTTGTCGAGCCGGGGCATGGCGTCCAGCTGCTCGATCTTGCGCGGCACCATGAAGCCCGGCAGGTCGGCGCGCAGGGCGACGGCGATGTCGCGCTTGGTCACGCCCTCGCCGGTGTAAAACAGCCAGATCTGCTCGTGCGCCTGGTCATAGAGCGCGCAGGCGTCCTCCACGCCGGCCACCTTCGCCGCGGCGAGGTCGATCTCCCCGAGCTCCACGCGGTGGCCGAGGTGCTTGACCTGCCGGTCCTTGCGGCCGTGGAACATGAGGTTGCCGTCGGGCGCGAAGTGCCCGAGGTCGCCGGTCTTATAGATGCGCTCATCGTATGCGTGGTTGAGCGGGTTTTGCAGGAAGCTCTCGGCCGTTTTCTCGCGGCTGTTGTAGTAGCCCAGTGCGAGGATGGGGCCCTTGACGCAGATCTCGCCGATCTCGCCGTCGGGCACGGCCTCGTTGCGCTCCGAGAGCAGAAACACCTCATAGTGCGGGTACGGCCTGCCGATCGGCAGCACGTCGGTGTCCTCGACCAAACCGGGCACGACGTAATACGTGCACGAGGCGGTCGCCTCCGTCGGGCCGTACTGGTTGACGAACCGGGCCTCCGGCAGCGCGAGCTGCCACTGGCGCAGGCAGCTGCACGGCATCACCGAGCCGGAGAAGCACACCTTGCGCAGGTGCTGCGGCGCGCTGCACTCGAACGCGCCGAGCGCGGCCGGCACGGTCAGCGCCGAGACGCTCCAGCCCACGGCCGTGACGCCCTTGTCGTTCATGTATTCGAACAGACGCTCCGGCGACATGAAAAGTTCCTTCGGGATGATGGCCGTCGTCGCGCCGAAGCGCAGCGGCAGATAAATGTCGCGCACGGCGGCGATGTAGTCCAGCGGCGACTGGTTGCCCAGCACGTCGGCACGCGCGATGCCCATCACGCCGGCGTAGTCCTCGATGTAGCACATGAGCGAGTGCTGCGCCGTGATGACGCCCTTGGGCGTGCCGGTCGAGCCGGAGGTGAAGATGATGTACAGCGGGTCGAGCTCTCGGGCGCGTGCGCGGCAGTCCGCGAGCAGCGCCGCGTCCTCGCTGCCCGCGAGCAGCTCCTCCGCGATCAGGATCGTGCCGGAAAAGTCCAGCGTCTTCGCCTTGTCGTAAAACGCGCGCTGCACGATCATCAGATCGGTGTCCAGCGTGTTTAAAATAGAGTTGAGCCGGTGCACGGGCATCGTCCCGTCCATCGGGGCGTAGCAGCAGCCGGCATACACCGCGCCGAGAAACACGGCCGGCGTGTGCGCGTTGCGCCCGCTCATGACGGCGATGGGCCGCTTTTGCCCGGCGCGGAACTTCGCCGCCGCCGTGCCGATGATGCGCGCCTCGCGCCGCACGTCGGCAAAGGTCACCGCACTGTCCTCATCGAGAAAAGCGGGTTTGTCCGGACAGGCTGCGGCGGTGACTTCCAGCCAGTCGAGCACGTTGGTTTCCATGCTTGCCAGCTCCTTTCCGATAAATGTCCATAATCGCCTTATCCTATCATGTTTTTCGCGCAAAAACAAGACGGAACGTGTCATATTTAAGAAAAAGGTAAGAATGTGGCGCGCCGTTTTTCCGTGCGCTGACACCCGGCTCTGCCCGGGCGGTTTGCCCTTGACGCATCCGTGCCGGAAAAGTACAATGGAAACCATCATCAATCGGCGCTTCGCAGCACGACGCAATGGGCGCGCCCGCGGCATATTCGCAGCTGGATTTGTCTGCTATTGCCAAAAACGCGCCTGGAAAATTGTGAACATTTTTCCTTTCGCATTTATGGCGCATATGGTATACTTTAGGAAACCGCACAAAAAATTCCGTATGTGGTTCCGACGTATTTTGCGTCTGTCGTGTGCTATGATCGTTCCTGTTTCCGGTTTCCGGACACGGGCCGGTGTCTCCGCGGAAAGGAGGGGGAGTGCAGCGGGGCGGAAAGGAAGGTCACAGATGTCAAAGAGAGTTCAAAAGGTGTGGAACGCTGTCACCACCGTGCTGGTGATCCTGGTTGTCATTCTGGCGCTGCTTCTGGTGGGCGTGCGGCTGGTGGGTCTGCGGCCGATGTGCGTCCTGTCCGGCAGCATGGAGCCGACGTATCACACCGGCTCGCTGATCTATGTCAAGCCCTGTGCGCCCGAGGACGTGCAGGTCGGCGACGCGATCACCTTTGTGCTCAATGAGGACTTGGATGTCGTCACACACCGCGTGATCTCCATCGATGCGGAAAACGAGCATTTCTACACGCAGGGAGACGCGAACGACGCACCCGACGGCGCACCTGTCTATTTCAAGAACCTCATCGGCCGCCCGGTGTTCACCATCCCGTATCTGGGCTATGTTTCGCACTGGGTGTCGAACCCACCCGGCATGTATCTGGCCATCGCGCTCGCGCTCGTGCTCATCATCCTGACGTTCCTGCCGGACATGCTCCGCAAAGCGTCGGAGGCGGACGCGCGCGACGCTGCCCGCCGTGCACAGGCGGACAAGCCCGGCGATGCCTCGGATGCCAAAAATCCCGGCGAAAATATGGAAAAATAAAGCTTCCGTGCAATATTTTCGCCAGTTTGTGCATTAACTTAGTGATTGCTGGCAGCACCCGGCACAGTGCTGTTGGACATAGGAAGCTTTGAACAAAATTTAGGGGAGGAAAACGTTACATGAAGAAGAAAACTCTGACCGTCGCCATCGCGCTCGTGCTCGTCGTGGCGCTGGCGGTTGGCGCGACGTATGCGTATCTGACGGCGAAGACCGAGACGGTTACCAATACCTTTACGGTTGGCAAGACAATTGATGATCCGGAAACCAACTTCATCCTGAAGGAACACAAAGTTGCCTATGATGCCAATACGGCTACTTATAAGTATGTCGACGCCGAAGGCAATGTCACTACTGACAGTTCCAAGTATGTTGAAGTCGCTGGCAATGAGTACAATGAAGTCACACCGGGCATGACCGTTGCGAAAGATCCGTTCGTTCAGATTAAGAAGGCTGTTGAGACTCCGTCTTATCTGTTCGTGGAAGTCTACGGCAATGCTGCTGGCCTGAATTACAAGCTGAACGGCGACTGGGAGGAAGTTACTGGCCTTCAGAAGCAGCTTCCGAATGGCGGTACGCTTTATGTTTATAAGACTCCGATGACTTCTGGCAATTCCATTGGTACCTATCCGATTCTGGATGGAAACCAGCTTGCCGTTGATTTGACCACTCCGCTTGCTCAGAATTCCAGCCTGCAATTCAATGCTTATCTGTGCCAGACTACCGGCTTCAGCAGCGCAGCTGCTGCGTTTGATGCCTGCTTTGGCAAGTGATCACCCCTTGCTTTTCCCATGTAATATACGCACAGAAGGCTGTGTGGGAAAATAGAAAAGGAGAAGACTACATATGAAGAAGAAAACCATTCTTGTGGCTGCCATCGCAGTCATGCTCGTCGCGGCGCTTGTCGTCGGCGGCACCCTCGCGTACTTCACCGATAAAGACAATGCGACCAACACCTTCACCGTCGGCAATGTGAAGATCGACCTGCTCGAGTCTAGCCTGCATCGCGAGAATGCCGGTTACGTCGGCACTCCGGGTGAGGAGCTCAATCCCAAAAATGCTGAGCTGTGGTCCGAAGTTCTTAAGCTGGGTTCCGGCAATACCAACAAGTATAAAGCTGGCGATACCTTCTATACGGATGCGCAGATCGAAGCTAACGCTGCCACGTATACGTGTGACGGTGTCGAGCTTGCTCCGGGACAGTCTTACCACAAGATGCCCTATGTCAAGAACACTGGTGCCAACGATGCTTATATCCGCATCCGCGTGATGTTCCCCGCAGAGCTGGATACGGCTGTTCTTAACAGCAGTATGTATACGACAAGTGCAATTAGCCGTGGCGAGTTCACGATGGTGAAAACAGAAAACGTTGAGAAAGACGGAAAGCTGTACAATGTTTATACCTTCACTCGCACTGAGGCTCTGAAGCCCAACGAAATGACCTATTGGAACGTTTGGGGCACTGTTCATATGGATTCCGATGTTACCAATGAAGAGATTGCGAACTTGCTTCCGAACGGCGCGTTCAACGTCCTCGTTGAGGCTGACGCCATTCAGGCGGACGGCTTTGCGAATGCAACCGCTGCCTTCGCTGCATTTGACAAGTAATTCCTCAACATTTTGACCCCAAAGGGGCGGCGAAATCGCCGCCCCCATCGGGGACTCTGGCTCGGCTTCAATCCGGGCGCGGGCGGCGGCGCTGCCGCCGTCCGCGCGCAGATTGAAATAATGATCCCACAAAAATTTCCTGCGTGCGCCCTCGGGCGCAGAGAGAGTGAGAACTCGGTACTCAGAAACATCCTATCAGGGAGAAAGGTGGTTTGTGCATGAAGAAGAAATGGACCATCGCAACGGTGCTCCTCCTGGCAGTGGCACTGCTGGCGGTCGGTACGTGGGCGTACTTTTCGGCCGTCGGCACGGCGGATAACGTCATCACGATGGGCTCCGTCAAGCTTGCACTGCACGACGAGGACGGCGCTGGCCAACCGTTTACGACGGTGAGCGCCATGCCCGGCAGCGTCGTGAACAAAGTGGTGTATGTGGAGAATGTCGGCTCCGGCGCTTTCTACACCCGCGTGAAGATCACGCCCGAGATGGTCGGCGCCGATGGCGAGATCATCCCGCTCGATGCGAGCGAGCGGCTGCTCACGCTGGATCTGAACGACACGGACTGGATCGCCGGCGAGGGCGGATACTATTACTATCGTGGTTCGGTCGACCCGAAGACCGCCACGTCGAAGCTCTTCAACCACGTCACGTTCAGTAAGGACATGGGCAACGAATATCAGAATGCCACGGTGCACATCTACGTCACGGCCGAGGCCGTGCAGACGGCGAACCTCGAAAAGTACGCTGCCAATGATGTCAGAGATGTGTGGAAGCACGTCGGTACGGTCGAAGCGAGCACCTCGAGCACGCAGATCGACCAGATCCCGACGCCCTGAGAAAGGAGGACGACTATATGAAAAAACGCATTCTCTCGCTCGTCCTCTGCGCAGTCATGCTCCTGAGCATGTGCCTGTTCATGGGCGCGGGCGTGACGCAGGATGCGGCAGAAGCCGCGGGCGAAGTGCCGCAGACGGCGGTGTTCACGGAGGCGGGGCCGTTCCGGCCGGCCGTTTCCGTGCGGCCGCAGCCGCTGCGCGCCGCAGCCGACCGCGCGGCCGGCGGCGACGGTCTGGAGCTGAGCAAGGAAGTTACGGCAAACGGCAGCGGCTATACCGTGCATCTCGAAGCGTACACGACCGGCACGGTCACAACGACGACCTCGATCGCACCGTGTGACATCGTGCTCGTGCTCGACCAGTCCGGCTCGATGGCGTATAATTTTGACGGGAATGAGACCAGCACGGATTCGGCCCGCCGCCAGTATGCCATGAAGCAGGCCGTGAACACGTTCATTGAAGCGGTGGCGGATAAGTATAACGCGGAAAAGTCCGATCACCGGATCGCGGTCGTGACTTTCGGCACGAACGCTTCCACGCTGATGGACTGGACGCTCGTGACCCCGGCCGAAACGGACACGGCGGAAAGCCCGTCCGGCGAGACCGCGCTCAAGGCCAAGATCAACGGCCTCCCGTCGGAGCCGGAGGGCGCGACGAATGTCGCCGACGGCATGCGGAGTGCGCAGGCGCTCATGCAGGGCGACAGCGGCTACACCGGTACCAACACGAAACGCCAGAAGGTCGTGATCCTGTTCACGGACGGTGTGCCGACGAAGCAGAGCGATTTTGACACGACGGTCGCCAACGGCGCCATCCAGTCGGCCAAGGCGCTCAAGGACGCCGGCGCGACGGTCTATTCCGTCGGCATTTTCAACGGCGCGAATCCGGAGCAGCTCTACGGCGACAGCGGCTTCAAGTACAACAGCAACGGCCAGGTCGGAAGCTACTGGGCCAGCTTTAGCTGGTGGGGGATCGGAGACGTCAAGAACTATGACATCCCGGCCGGAAACCGCTTTTTGAACTACATCTCTGGCAACTTCCCGGATGCGACGGAGATCGGCATCCAGCGGTACGATTCCAGCTTCATCGGCATCGGCAATTATGGCTGGCAGATCACCAGAAATTTTGCCCGCGAGCAGTCCAACTACTACCTGACGGCGAACGATTCCGCCTCGCTGAGCAAGATCTTTACCACGATCAGCGAGAACATCGGCAGCGCCAATATTGACCTTGGCAGCGAGACGGTCATCAAAGACATCGTGACGCCGTACTTTACGGTGCCGCAAAATGCCGGCGCTATTCGTCTCTCCACTGCAGCCTATAACGGCAGCGCATTTGGGGCTCCGGTCGCAGCCGATCCTTCGGTGACGGCAGCGATCGATCCGGCAACGCGGGCGGTCAATGTGACCGGCTTCGATTTCAACCAGAACTATGTCTCCACAAACGCTAAGGCGGATGGCACGTTCGGAAAGAAACTGATCATCGAGTTTGACGTTTCCGTGCGCGACGGCTTCCTCGGCGGCAATCAGGTGCCAACGAATGATGGGCAGTCCGGTATCTATGCGAAGGGAACCATGATCAAGGCGTTCGATGTGCCGACGCAGGACGTGGAAGTAAAAAGCATCACGCCGACGGCGGATGACAAGGCGATCTACCTTGGCGATTCTGCCAATTTGCAGGAGCTTGTGCACCAGAATGCCACATTTGACGGCACAAATAACGCTTTTGTGGATGTGACCTATACGGTCAAGGATGAGAACGGAACGGTTGTCGGCACGTACACAGTTCCCGCCGGAAGCAGCAGCGGAACATGGGTGTGGAGCGATCCGGCAAGCAACGGCACCGTCGCTCCGGAGCAGACCACGACCTACAAGGTGACGTGCACGGTTTCGCCTACGCAAACGGGAACGTATGAGAGCGTTTCTAAAGATGCTACGTTCACCATCACGGTCAACACCTGCAGCCTGAAGATCTCCAAGACCGTTACGGGCGGCGGCGACCCGAACCAGACCTTCGTGTTCAACGTCATGAAGGGCAACGATCTCGTGACCACCGTGGTGCTCAAGGGCGGCGCGAGCACGACCATCACCGGTCTGGCTGTCGGCGACTACACCGTGGTCGAGGACACCGCTTGGTCGTGGAGCTACACGGCTGACAAGGATGGAAAGGCAGACGTCACGCTCAGCAGCACAACGCCCAACGGCGAGGCCGGGATCACCAACACCTATGTAAAGCACGACTGGCTCACGAGCATTGTCGACGTCATCAACAAGTGGACGGCCAAGGATAATATCGATAATACCGGACATGTTCCGGGCTCGGGCACGAACTGAATAGGAGGGATGACATATGAAACGTATCTTTAACGGTTCAGGCGGGAGAAAAGCCGCGCTCATCCTCTCCCTGTGCCTGATCTTCGCGCTGGCCGTCGGCACGACGCTCGCTTATCTCAAAGCGAACACGTCTCCGGTGACGAACACATTTAAGGCTGCCACATCCGAAATTAAGATCGAAGAGAAGACAGACGACGGTATCAAGTCGGAGATTTACGTCAAGAACGAAGGAACCGCCACGTCCTACGTCCGCGTCAAGCTGGTGTGCAACTGGGTAGACAAAGACGGAAACGTCTCTGCGACTCCGGTACCGGCACCGACGATCACAAATAGTGATTGGTTCGAGAAAGACGGCATTTACTACTACACGAAGCCGGTCGGACCGAAAGATTCGACTGCAAACCTGCTGAAAGATCCCATCACGCAGCCGAATGCGCCCGAGGGCTGCCACCTCGAGGTGACGGTGCTGGCCGAGAGCATTCAGGCCGCGCCGAGCAAGGCCGTGACAGATAGCTGGGGCGTGCGCGTTGACAACAACGGCTATCTGACGCAGCCGACCACGACACCTTAAGGAGGGCAACGGTATGAAACACAAAAAACTTACCATGATCGTCGCCCTCGTGCTGGTGGTCGCGCTGGCTGCCGGACTGGGCATTTGGGCGACGGGCGAGACGAACGTTCCCACCGTCACGTACTATGACGGCTCGGACGGCAACGGCGCGCGCTTCACCTTCACCCACACCGGCGACGGTTCGGACACGAACCTGTTCCCGAACTTCTCCAACTGCATGCCCGGCGACAGCCTCACGCAGACCATCCGCGTGCAGGCTGACGGCAAAAACGGTGTGCAGGGCGCAAAGATCTATCTGCGCGCCGAGATCGACGGCGACGCCTCCGCCAAGGAAGGCTCCGCCATCTCGTACAACGATGTGCTCGATCACATCGGCATGACCGTGTCGAAAGACGGCGTCGTGATCGCGTCCAACAAGACCGCGAAGCTCTTCAGCCAGCTCGATGCGGCCGATGGCCTCAAGAGCAACGTCTTCATTGCCGAGGTCGGCCCGAAGACCGATCCGGTCGATCTGGACGTGACCATTGATGTTGACCCCGCGATGGGCAATGCGTTCCAGGAAGCGGCTGCGCACATCACGTTCGTGTTCTCAGTCGAGGACAACGAGCTGCCGCCCCCGCCGCTGGAGCTCGACAAGCACGATGCGTATATCTGCGGTTATCCGGACGGCACGGTGAAGCCGGAGCGCCAGATCACACGCGCGGAGGTCGCAACGATCTTCTACCGTCTGCTTCAGGACGAGGCCCGCGAAAATGTGTGGTCTCGCACGAACAGCTACTCCGATGTGGCAAGCGGTGCCTGGTATAACAGCGCGGTTTCGACGCTGACCAACGCCGGTATTCTCACCGGCTATGAGGACGGCACGTTCCGCCCGGACGCGCCGATCACGCGCGCGGAGTTTGCGACGATCGCGGCGCGATTCTACCACGCACCGGAAGTTACCGGTGATGCATTCTCGGATATCTCCGGCAGCTGGGCGCGCGAGTATATCAACCGCGCGGCGGCGCGTGGCTTGATCGATGGCTATGAGGACGGCACATTCCGCCCGAACCAGAACATCAAGCGCGACGAGGCCATGAAGATCATCAACAAGGTTCTCTTCCGTACACCGGATAAGGAGCATTTCCTGCCCGATATGATCAAATGGCCGGACAACAGCAACACCGACGCTTGGTATTACACGGATGTGCAGGAAGCGACCAACAACCACGATTACGAGCGCGTGAACAACACCTCGCCCGAGACGTGGACGAAGATCACGCCGGCCAGAGATTGGAAGGCGCTCGAGGCCGAGCTGGCGCAGAAATATCCCAACCGGTAAGCGCGCGGCGCTGACGGTAAACGAAACAACCATAGCGAACACCCCCTGTGCACGGCACAGGGGGTGTTTTTGCGTATGGGAAAAAACGTGCGCCCCGGCGGCTGCCGGGGCGCTGACGTAGGGATACATGCAATGCGTGGATGCGTTATCAGCCCAGATACTGCTTGTCGTAGTTGTTCTGGATGCAGGAGATGACCTTCGTGATGACGGTGTTGAACGGGGTGGGCACGCCCAGCCGCTCGCCGTAGCGCGCGATGGCGCCGTTGAGCACGGAGATCTCCGTCTGGCGCTGGTGCAGCACGGCGTCCTGCGCCATGGACGGATAGTAGTTGCCGAGGTTGGCGATGATGTTCGGCTCTTCCTTTTCCATGAGCGGCCAGAGATCGCCGATGCCGAGCGCCTGCGCGACGGCGCAGCCCTCTTTCCACACATGGATGACGATGTCGTGGCCGTAGGGGTCGGCGAAGGTCTCCTTCACCTTCAGACGCATGACGGCGCTCACGCCGTTATAGCCGCTGTTGGCGATGACTTTCTTCCAGATGTACGGGCGCACATCCTCGTCAAAGCTCGCGTTGCAGCCGCCCGCCTGGAAGCACGCCTCGAGCGCCTTGCCGGCGGCGTCGGCCTTCGGGTTGTTGTGCACGGCGCCGAAGTGCATCTGGATGCCCTTTTCCGGCTTGCTCACGCACACGCCGGGGCCGGCCAGCTCCGTGCCGATCAGGCCGCTGCCGTAGAGGATGCGGTCGGTCTCCACGAACTGGGCGAGCACCTCGTCGTTGCCGAGGCCGTTTTGCAGCGAGACGACGACCGTCTCCGGCCCGATGCAGGGCATGGTGTCGGCCATGACGTCCGCGGTCTGCGTGGCCTTGACCATGAGGATGACCATATCCATGGTGCCGATGTCGTGCGCGGTGGCGCTCGTGTGGAAGCCGGTGAGCACTTCCTCGCCCTCCGGCGTGCGGAAGACCAGACCGTCGGCCACGATCTTGTCCATGTGTGCCTTGTACTTATCGACGAGCCAGAGCTCGGCGCCGCCCTTGCGCAGGTAGGCGGCGAACACGCTGCCGGCAGCGCCGGAGCCGATCATTGCGATTTTCATGCGTTTGCCTCCTTAGCAAACTGCCGGCCGGTTGTTGGCCGGCCGGCAGAGAAAACTCGGGGTTTGAAATTACTTCAGGTACTGCTTGTCGTAGTTGCCCTGGATGCAGCGCACGACCTGGGACAGGACCTTGCACACCGGGGTGTCGATGCCCAGCTGCTCGCCGTACTCCGCGATCTTGCCGTTGAGCACGTCGATCTCGGTCTGGCGGTGGTTGAAGAGCATATCCTGGCACATGGACGGATAGTAGTCCGCGATGTTGGTGACGATGTCCTTGTGATCGTGGGCGATGAACTCATCGGCGTCCATCGGCACGCCCTTGGCGGTCGCGACCGCGCAGGTCTCACGGATGACGCTGTGGAACAGCCACTGGCCGAACGGATCCGCCTCGACCTCGCCGATCTTCAGACGCAGGACGGCGCACACGGTGTTGACGGTGGCGTTCACGCAGACCTTTTTCCAGATGAACTTGTAGATGTTATTGTCGGTGCCCGGCTCGCCGTCGCGCCAGTAAGCGTCGCAGCCGCCGGCACGGTAGCACTTGAGCATCTCGGCGCAGGCCGCGTCGGTGAGCTCCGAGCGGACCGCACCGCCGAAGTTCATCTGCACGCCGCCGGCCGGGGTGGACACGCAGTGTGCGGGTTCGGGCAGAGCCGTGCCCAGCACGCCGGAGCCGATGATGCAGCGCTCTTTCGGGAAGACCTTGAAGAGGTTGTCATCGTTGCCGAGGCCGTTGATGAGGGAGACGGCGACGGTCGTGTCGCCGACGACAGGCATGGAGTCCTGGATGGCCTGCTCGAGCTGGGTCGCCTTGGTCATGTAGATGATGACGTCGACCTTGCCCTCCGCCGCGGCCGCGTCAGCAGCGGTGGTGTAGGTGCGGAAGCCCTTGAGCTGGTAGTCGTAATCCTTGTAGCCGCCATCTTCCTCCTGATGGATGGTGAAGTGCATGCCTTCCTCGGCGACTTTCTTCATGTGCGCCTCGTAGCGGTCGATGAGGATGATGTCCGCACCGCCCTTACGCAGGTAAGAAGCGAAGACGCTGCCGGCTGCGCCGGAACCATACATTGCAAATTTCATAACTTTTTCTCTCCTTTTCTGATTCTGTTTGCGATATCTTCGGCCGCTGCAGGCGGATGCCTGACGGCGGATTACCGAACGGTGTTGGTGAGGGTGCCGATGCCCTCGATGCTGCACGCGACCACGTCGCCCGGGTGCAGCCACTTCGGCGGGTCAAAGCCCATGCCCACGCCGGCCGGCGTGCCCATGGAGATGATCGTGCCGGGGCGGAGCGTCATGCCCTGGCTGAGCTCGGCGATTACGTACGGCACGTGGAAGATCATGAGATCGGTCGTGCTGTCCTGCCGGAGCTCGCCGTTGATGCGGCTCTGGATTTTCTGCGGCCTGCGCACGTCGAACTCGTCCGGCGTGACGATCCACGGGCCCATCGGCGTGAAGCCGTCGAGGCTCTTGCCGCGATACCACTGCTTATGCTGGTTCTGGATCGTGCGCGCGCTCACGTCATTCAAAATGGTGTAGCCGAACACGTAGTCGAGCGCGTCTGCCTCGCTGACGTTGTGCGCCGGGCGGCCGATGACGACGGCCAGCTCCGCCTCATAGTCGAGGTCGGCGACCAGATCGCTGTGGCTGAGAATGTCGCCGCCGGGGGCGACGGCCTCGTTCACGCGCTTGGAAAAGTAGATCGGGAACGTGTCCGGCGCCTTGACGCCCTTGCCGGCGACGGCCTCGCTCTCCTTGGCGTGGTCAAAATAATTGATGCCCAGGCAGATCACGTCCTGCTCCGGGCGGGGGATGGGCGCGAGCAGCCGCACGCGCTCGAGCGGCAGCGCGGCGCTGCGCAGCACGGCGGCAGTGTCCAGCGCCGGCCAGATGCCGATGAGCGTCTGTATGTCCGCACAGCCCGGCACGGGATGCACGGCAGTGCCGGCCGCGTTGAGCAGGCCGACGGCGCTGCGGCCGTCCTTTTCAAATGTCACGAGCTTCATAACGTGCGCGCTCCCCTCAAAATCGACATTGGGCAATGGATGTGTACGCAAAATGATGGTTAAAAATTCATCAATCGCGTTTGCCGAGCCTGCTGGCCTGTGTCAAAAATATGCCAATCTCGCTTGTCAGAAATTCGACAAAAGATTTGCACTCCCAGCGTTGTTATGATAGCACGAAAGTGTAGACGCCGCAACTGTTTTCTTGCTGTCAAAGTGCTAAAATCGCATAAAATATTACAAAAGCGCCAGAATCAGAGTGCATAAAAATACATGCAAGATTTTGTGCAACTCGACAATTTTCAGAAAACGGCTGAAAAAAATTGGGGATTGGAAGAGGCTGTTATTGACTTTTGCGTGTGAGAGAATTATAAATTTACTATCCCAAGTTGTTAACGACTTGTTCATAAATTAACACATGGGTGTGGATTTCGAGCCCTGTCTCGGTTGGTAGGAGAGCACGAGGCAGGATTGAAATAAAAAAGAGAGAAAAGCAAAAAAAGAGAAAAAAAGAGAGAGGTAAAAAATGGATAACAAAAAGCTCAAGAGCAGCTGGGCAGCCGCCTTCACCGTGGCGTCTGTCTGGTTCGGCACCCACGTGGGCGCCGGCTTTGCGACCGGCAACCAGGTCGTGAACTACTTTGTCCAGTATGGCTGGACCGCGGCGATCTTCCCGCTGCTGGCCATGGGCATCCTGGCCGTCGTCATGTACATCATGATGAAGTTTGCCAAGCTCAGCGGTTTCGACAACTACAAGGACACCTATCGCGCCCTGTATCCGAAGCCGTGGATGGAGGTCTTCTTCGAGATCTTTTACATCATCATCATCCTCGCGGCGGTCGCGTCCTGCGTTGACGGCGCCGGCGGCATCGTCAAGAGCCTGATCAACCTGCCCGATATCATCTGCAACCTCGTCATCATCGCCCTGCTGATCCTTCTGTCGATCTTCGGCGTTGACCTGATCATCAAGGCTTCTACCGTTCTTTCCACCGCGATCCTGATCGTCACCGCGATCCTGGTCATCATGGGCTTCGTCGTTCCGATCGACGCAGTCGCTCAGGAGCTGGCCACTGAGAACGCGGCTTACGCTTCCATCCCGGCCATCGCGGACGTCACCTCCCAGAAGGGCCTCGAGGGCGTCTGGCGCGGCGTGTTCGTGTACGCTGCTTTCCAGTGCGTGTCCGTCCCGGCCATGATCGCTGCTTCCACCGAGCTGACCCACAAGGGCGTCAAGCGCGCCAGCATCCTTGGCTGGCTCATGAACGGCGGCGCGCTCGCCGCTTCCGGCGCCATGCTGCTGCGCTGGTACCCGGTCCTCTGCGCCATCAAGAGCGTTGGTGTTGACTCCGTCGCCAGCATCGCCGCCCGCCACATTGCCGACGTTATGAAGCTCCCCAACCAGAGCGTCGTCACCCTCATGGGCAGCGGCTACACCTGGCTGTTCGTCGTGTACACCATCCTGCTGTTCTGCGCGTTCGTGTCCACGTCCGTCACGCTCGTCTACTCCATGATCCAGCGCTTCGAGGGCCACTGCTTCCCGAAGGCCATCAAGAGCAAGGCTGTCCGCAGCGTCATCGTCGGCCTGATCGTCATCGGCCTGTGCTACGCAGTTTCCCTGCTCGGCCTGTCGACCATCATCTCCAAGATCTATGGCTATGACGGCTACTACGCTCTGATCGTTGTTGTGCTCCCGGCGTTCATCTGGGGCATCCCGAAGATCAAGAAGCTGTCTGCCGACAAGAAGGCAGAGCTGTCGGAGTGATCTGATCGCGGCGCAACTCTCCAGCGTCCCAACAAAAAATACTGACCGCTGCGTTTGCAGCGTAGAGAGGCAACCCCGCAGGCATCGGCCTGCGGGGTTGTCGCTGTCTGCGGTATGATAGATGCGGCGGGAGACGCGACAGAGCAGCAGGGGAGCCCGAGGGGGCAAGGCTCGCCTCGGGTGCAATGGACCGCGGATACGCGGAGGCAACCCCGCAGGCAATCGCCTGCGGGGTTGTCGCTGTCTGCGGTATGTTAGATGCGGCGGGAGACGCAACAGAGCAGCAGGGGAGTCCGAGGGGGCAAGGCTCGCCTCGGGTGCAATCAACCGCGGAAACGCGGAGGCAACCCCGCAGGCTTCGGCCTGCGGGGTTGTCGCTGTCTGCGGTATGTTAGATGCGGCGGGCTCCCCTGCTGCGCAGATGAAATGCTACATCATTCGTTCGGCAAGGAGCGGGTATCGAAAAAACCGCCCCGCAAGTTACAGAACTTGCGGGGCGGTTCTATGCAATGTGCGTTTCCGGCTGCGGGCGGCGCTCACTTCCAGCGCCACGTGAACGGCACGAACAGCAGCAGCAGCGGGAAGATCTCCAGACGGCCGAGCAGCATGCAGATCATGAGCACGATCTTGCTCAGCGGCGAGAAGATGGCAAAGCTTCCGGTCGGTCCGACAAGGGAGAGCCCCGGCCCGACGTTGGACAGGCACGAGAGTGCGGCGGTGAAATTCGTCGTGAAGTCCAGCCCGTCGAGCGACACGATCAGCCCTGCGATGAGCATGATGATGATGTAGAACGTGAAATACGTCAGGGCGTTGTAGACGGTCTGCCCGTCGACCGGCTTGCCGTCGAGGCGGACGTTTTCCACGCAGCGCGGGCGCAGCATCTTCTTGACCTCGATCGTGCAGGATTTGAACAGCAGCATCACGCGCGAGACTTTCAGACCGCCGGCGGTGCTGCCGGCGCAGCCGCCGACAAACATCAGCAGCACGAGCAGGAACTTGGAGTATTCCGGCCAGAGATTGAAGTCCGCGGTGGCAAAGCCTGTCGTAGAGATGATCGATGTGACCTGGAAGAACGAATAGCGCAGAGCATGGCCGACGCCGCCGTAGAGATTGCGGATGTCAACTGCGATCGTGAGGACGGCGAAGGCGATGATGCCGAGGAACCAGCGCAGCTCCTCGTTGCGCAGCGCGGTGCGGATGTTGCCGAGCAGAATGAGGTAATACAGGCTGAAGTTGGCGCCGAAGAGGATCATGAACACGCCCACGACGATGTCGATATAGGCGCTGTTGTAGTAGCCGATGCTCAGCGCGCGCGTGGACAGGCCGCCGGTGCCGGCGGTGGCGAACGAATGCAGCAGTGCATCGTAAAAACTCATGCCGCCGGCGATGAGCAGAACCGTCTCCACGAGCGTGAGCGCGATGTACAGCAGGTAGAGGATGGAGGCAGTCTTGCGGATGCGCGGCACGAGCTTGCCGACCGTCGGGCCGGGCACCTCGGCGCGCATGATGTGCATCGACCGGTTGCCGCTCATGGGCAGCACGGCCAGCACGAACACGAGGATGCCCATGCCGCCGATCCAGTGCGTAAACAGCCGCCAGAACATGCCGCCGCGCGTCATGCTCTCCGGCGATGTGACGACGCTGGCGCCGGTCGTGGTCAGACCCGAGATCGTCTCAAACAGGGCGTCGATGTAGTTCGGGATGTCGCCCGTGAGCACAAACGGGATCGCGCCGAGCAGCGACATGGCGATCCACGACAGGCCGACGATGAGAAAACCGTCGCGCGCGGTGATGCCGCCGGACTTGGCGCGCACGCGCCACATGACCAGCCCGATGCCGCCGGTGATGCCGATCGTGATCAGAAACGGGACCGGAGATTCGTCATAGATCACAGCTGCGATCATCGGCAGGAGCATCAGCGCGGCCTCGATGCACAGCACGCGGCCGACGACCTGCCCGATCATTCGAAAATTCATGGTTTTGCCCTCTCTATGCTTTCGTTATCCGAATATGGTATTATACGCCGGTTTGTCCGGTTTGGGAAGCCCCCGGCGCCTAGAACATGCCCAGGGATTTGAACAGGAAGATCCAAAAAAACATGGTCAGGATACTCGCGGCCGATGTCGTGACCACAATGTCGCCGGCGAGCTCGGCGTCGCCGCCCATCTGCTGCGCCATGGTGAAGGAATTGACGGCGGTCGGCGAGGCGAAAATGCCGATGAGCGACACGAATGCCACGCCCCGGAACCCGAGCAGCGCGCCCAGCCCCAGAAACAGGCCCGGCGAGACGATCAGCTTGGCGATCGACACGGTCACAAGCTCGCGGCGGTAGGTCTTCAGGCCGGAGAACTGGAAGAACGCGCCGAGCAGAAACAGCTGCAGCGGCGATGCGATGGCGCTGACGCTTTGGATGGTCTGCTCGAGGATGTGCGGCAGGCGGATGCCGGCGACCAGCGTCAGGATGCCGAGCACGGAGCCGATGACGAGCGGATTTTTTGCGATCTGGCCGAGGATGTGCAGCGGCTTCGGCTTCTGTCCGCGGAACACCTCCAGCACGACGACGGCCAGCATATTGAACAGCGGCACAATGACCGCGATCAGGATCGAGACGGTGCCGAGCTGATCGGCGCCGAGCAGCGCCGTCGCCACGGGGATGCCCATGATGACGTAGTTGCTGCGGAACATGCCCTGGATCAGCACGCCGCGGCGCTCCGGCAGCTTTTCGGTCAGCAGCGTGTAGCCGAGCGCGAGGCCGAACGTCAGCAGCACGCCGCCCACGGCATAGGTCATCAGCAGCGGGTCAAACGAGCCGGACAGATCGGAGCAATATATATTATAATAAAGCAAACATGGCAGAAAAATACGGAAAGCGATCTTGTTGATGGTGGAGATCTCCTCACGGCGGAGCCAGCCGAGGCGGCGCGTGCCGTAGCCGAGCGCCATGACCAGGCACATGGGCAGCACGGCGTTTGCCGAGATCATCAGATTTTCCATATGTCGCCTCCGTTCGTCAGGAAATCACTAAAGTAACAGTTTACCCCATGCGGCGCAAAAACGCAAGTACCCCGGTTGCCGCGCTGCGCGGAACGTGGTATAATCGCAGCATCTGATTTTTTGCGCGGGAGGTGCGGCGATATGACAATTGAGCAGGCCATGGAGCTGATCCATGGCGTCGCGTGGCGCGGCTCCCGCCCGGGGCTCGCGCGCGTGCGCGAGCTGCTGCACCGCCTGGGCGACCCGCAGGACGGGCTGCAGTTCGTGCACATCGCGGGCACGAACGGCAAGGGCAGCACGGCGGCGATGCTCGCATCCATCCTGCGTGCGGCAGGCTACACGACGGGGCTATTCACATCGCCGTATCTCGAGCGCTTCGCCGAGCGCATGCAGGTCAACGGCGTGCCCGTGCCGGACGCGGAGTTTGCCGCCGTGTGCGAGGCGCTGCAGCCGTGCATCGCCGCCATGGACGACCCGCCGACGGAGTTTGAGCTCGTGACGGCGGCGGCCATGCTGTGGTTCCGGCGGCGGGGATGCGACGTCGTGGTGCTGGAGGTCGGCCTCGGCGGCCGGCTCGACGCGACGAACGTCATTGCCGCGCCGGCGTGCGCCGTCATCACGAACATCGGCCTCGACCACACGGAGATCCTCGGCGATACGCTCGAGCAGATCGCGCGCGAGAAGGCGGGCATCCTCAAGCCCGGCACGCGCGCCGTCAGCTATCCGCAGACGCCGGAGGTGCGCGCCGTCCTGCACGAGATCTGCGCGCAGCGGGGCATCCCGCTCACGGAGGCGGACGCAGCCGCCATCGTGCCGCTGACCGACGGCGTGGACGGGCAGACCTTCACCTACCGCGGCGCGGAATATACGCTGCCGCTGCTGGGGGCGCACCAGCTGCGCAACGCGGCCGTCGCGCTCGAGACGGTGACGGCGCTGCGCGCGCGCGGCTGGCGCATCCCGGACGCGGCCGTGCGCGCGGGTCTGGCGCAGGTGCGCTGGCCGGCGCGGTTTGAGCTGTTGCGGCGCGCGCCGTGGTTCGTGCTCGACGGCGGGCACAACCCGCAGTGCGCGCAGACGGTCGCGGACAATCTCGCACGCTATTTTCCCGGCCGGCGCATCACGCTGCTCGTGGGCGTGCTGGCGGACAAGGACTATCCCGCCATGCTCGCGGCGCTCGATGGGCAGGCGGCGGCGTACATCGCCGCGACGCCGCTCTCGCCCCGCGCGCTGCCGGCGGCGGAGCTGGGGGACTATCTGAAACGATTCGGGAAACCGGTTACGGTCTGCGCGGACCCCGCGCAGGCGGCAGAGCTGGCGCTGGCACACGCAGCGCCGGAGGACGTTATCTGCGCGGTCGGCTCGCTGTACATGGCGGGCGCGATCCGCATGGATCTGCGGAGGGATCACAATGAGAATTCTGGGCATTGATTACGGCGACGCGCGCATCGGGCTCGCGCTCTCGGATGCCTCGGCCACGCTGTGCGGCCGGGCGTGGACGCTCACGGAGTGGAATCTCGACCGGGCGGTCGCCGCGATCGCGGACGTGGTGCGCACCGAGGGCGTGGAGCGCATCGTGCTCGGCCTGCCGAAAAACATGGACGGCACCGAGGGTCCGCGTGCGGAAAAGAGCCGCGCGGTCGCGCAGCGGCTCACCGAGGCGACGGGGTTGGAGGTCGTGCTCTGGGATGAGCGGCGCAGCTCCATTGAGGCGCACGGCATCCTGCACGCCAACGGCCGCAAGGAGAAAAAGCACCGCCAGACGGTCGACGCCGTGGCGGCGAGCCTGATCCTGGAGGGCTACCTCGGCACGCTGCACTGAGGCGGGAGGCGAGACGATGCGCAAGAGAAATATCGCGGTGCTGCTGCTCACGGTGCTGCTGCTCACGGGCCTGACCGGCTGCGCGCGGCGGGGCGACACGTCGGGCGTTGAGATCGTCGTGGGTGCGTCGGAGCAGTTTTCCGACGAGGACATCCGCGGCGCGATGGACGCTGCCATGCGCGCGTTTCACCGCGGGCACAGCGGCTGCGCCATGGTGCGTCTGGCGTACAACGAGGCGTACCGGACGTGCTGGCTGGCTGGCGCGGGCGCGCAGGACGACGGCAACACGATCGTGCTGCTTGCGAGCGTGTATGCGCGCGACCCGGGGCGGCGCAGCGGCCTGACCGCCGGCGAGACTTATACCGACTGGCCCATCGTGCTCGAGCGGCGCGGCAGCGGCTGGCACGTGGTCAGCAGCGGCTATTGAAAATGTAGCAAGGGCGGACGCCATATGGCGTCCGCCCTTGCTTTTGTGTTCGCTTCACATTTCCTCGACGGTCAGAATGTCCGGCAGCGCAGCCAGATCGTTGCGCAGGTCGCCGGGCCGCAGCGGGGCGCGGCTGTGGATGGGGATGAGCGCGCAGTAGTGGTGCGGCGCGTCGGGCGCGTCGGTGTCCGCGATGCGGCTGATCTCGAGACTTTCGATCTGGACGCGGCGCTCGCGCAGCAGGGCGAGCACGGACTCCATGCACACGGCGTGCGCGTACTCGATGTAGAGCGTGAGGTCGGTGTTCTTGCTCGTGAGCTTGAACTCCAGCCGGATGAGCACCAGCTCGACCACGAGCACGACGAGCGTGGCAAAGGCCGCGCACTCGACATAGCCCGCGCCGCAGGCGAGGCCGATGATGGCCGCGGCCCAGAGCCCGGCGGCCGTGGTCAGGCCCTTGACGCGCTTATCGCGCGTGACGATGATCGTGCCAGCGCCGATGAAGCCGATGCCGGAGATGACCTGTGCGCCGAGGCGCGCAACGTCGGTGAACAAATGCAGGGAGAGCAGCAGGTACTGGCTCGTGAGCGTGGTGATGGCGGCGCCGAGGCAGATGAGGATGTGCGTGCGGAAGCCCGCGGGGCGGCGCTTCGTCTCGCGCTCGGCGCCGATCACGCCGCCGCAGACGACGGCCAGCGTCAGCCGGACGAGAATGGCCCAGAAGCTCAGGGTGCGGATGGGGTCAAAACAATGCAGCATGGCACAGCCTCCTTTCTCAGATCTCTTCGATGAGGATCACGCCGTCGAGCGCCGACAGCTCCGCCAGCAGCTCGGGGTGGTCGCGCCGGTCAGGCAGCACGGCGCTGAACTGGCACAGGAAGTTCGGCAGCGCGGCCGAGCCGCTGCGGTTGACCTCGAAGTCGAAAATGCGCGCGCCCTGCGCGTGCAGATGTCCGACGACGGAGCCGAGCTTTTCCATGCTCTCGATCTCGAGGCTGATGTTCATGTGGTGTGCGCGGCGGGTCATGCGCCGCTCGAGCGGCGGCAGCGCGTACATACACACGATCATGAAGAGCATGCTGATGAACGCGCAGGAATAAAACCCCGCGCCGATGGCAAGGCCGAGACACGCGCTCGCCCAGAGTCCGGCGGCGGTGGTCAGGCCCTTGACCTGCTGGCGGGCGGTGATGATGATCGTGCCCGCGCCGAGAAAGCCGATGCCCTTTGCGGCCTCGGCGCCGAAGCGCGACACGTCCTGCGTCGCGCCGATGCTCTCGGCGAGCGCGCGCCACGGTCCGTGGAGCATCTGGTCGAGCTGCAGGCTCAGCAGCACGGTGAGCGTCGCGCCGAGCGCCGTGAGCATATAGGTGCGAAAGCCGGCGGGGCGGTTTTTGCGCTCGCGCTCAAGCCCGATCAGCCCGCCGCAGAGCACGGCGAGGAGGATGCGCAGCATCATCGTGACGATATTCAGTTCACGCAGGTAGGAGAGTACAGACGCCATGGATGCGATTCCTTTCTGAGCTGGTTACAGGCTGCCGCTGCGCGGCTTGCCGGTGCTGCCGCGCACGATGAGCCGGCTGCGGTATTCCACGCGGTTGATCGGCTGATCCTCCCGATTGTTCAGCCCGCCCTCAATGCGCTCGAGCAGCAGGTTGAAGGCGCTCTTGCCGTGGTTGAATGTGTAGTTTTCCACACTTGTGAGCTGGATGCGCTGATAGCCCGAGCTCGTGACGTTATCAAAGCCGCAGAGACTGAAATCCTCCGGCACGCGGTAGCCCTCGCGCACGAGCGCGTCGAGCACGCCGTAGGCCACCATGTCGTTGATGGCGACGATGCCGGTGATCTTGTCGTTGCGCAGGCATTTATAGGCCAGCTCCATGCCCGAACGGTACTCCAGGTCGGGCGTGGTGATCTCCGCCTCGAGCGAGTTGACGTGCGAGCAGATGGTCACGCTGCCCTCCGGACACCACATATGGTAGGCCTCCTGCAGGCCCTGTGCGCGGCGCATCCGGGAGATGTGGTGCTCGTTGAGCGCCGTGGACAGGTAGGCGATGCGCTTGTGGCCGAGGCCGATGAGGTGCTTGGCCACGAGCTGCGCCGCGCCGAAATTGTCGACGTCCACGGTGTCGATGCCGAAGTCAACGACCCGGTCGCCGACGGCGACGATGGGCACACGGTGGCTCAGTTCGCGCACCTTGGCCGGCTGCGTCGGCGTCATGGCGAAGATGATGCCGGCCACGCGCGAGAAGTCCAGCGTGTCGAGCAGGTGGCTCTCCGTGCGGGGATTCCAATAGGTGTTGTAGATCGCGGTCTGGTAGCCGGCAGCGCTGGCCGCCGCGTCGATGCCGGAGATCATCATCGTGTGATAGGGATTCGAGACCGACGGGGAAAGGATCGCGATCTGTTTGCCGGCGCAGCGGGCCGACGGCGTGCGGTAGCCGATGCGCTCCGCCTCGGCGAGGACGCTGGCCACGCGCTGCGAGGAAAAGCGCTCGAGCGACTTGCCGTTGAGGATCATCGAGACGCTCGCCGTCGAAACGCCGGTCGCCTCCGCGATGTCGCGCAGGGTGGGTTTGCTGCTCATAGGCACCTCCGGTGACAACACGAGAAGGGAGACCTTTGTGTTGAAAAATTAAGCATTTTTCGGTGAAAAATCGCGCTTTTGCCTTTGCAGTTTCACCAATTTCCAAGAGGAGTATATAGCGAAAACAGAAAAATGGCAAGGAAAATTTCCGTTCATGTTGACGGCATCGCACAAAAATGTTAACATTTTTCACAGAGAGCCGTTAAAATGACGGAGAAAAATTCAACGCTTTTTTTAAGCAGAAAGGAACTACCTTGAAGAAATTTGTTGCTATGCTTCTTGCGCTGGTCATGGTGTTCGCACTGTGTGCCTGCGGCAGCAACGGCGATAAGGCCGCTGACGACAACAACGGAGATTATCATCTCGTGCTCAAGCTCAGCCACGTCTTTCAGCCGAACGAGCAGCTCACGATCGAGATGCAGCAGGTCGCCCAGCGCATCAAAGAGCGCACCAACGGCGCGATCGAGATCCAGTGCTACGACTCCAGCCAGCTCGCCGTCTATAAGGACAACATCGAGCAGGTCGTCAACGGCGCCGACTGGATCGCCTGCGAAGACCCCTCCTACCTCGCCGACTACGACATCGACTTTGAAGCACTCATCGGCCCCATGATGTACAACAGCATCGACGAGTACTCCTACGTCTGCCAGTCCGATCTGGTAAAGAATATGTGCCAGAAGCTCGAAGATAACTACGGCATCCACGTGCTCGCGCTCGACTTCAACGTCGGCATGCGCTGCCTGCAGACCAACAAGGTCATCAAGACCCCCGCTGACCTCAAGGGCATGAAGATCCGCGTGCCCAACAGCTCCATGTACATCAACTGCCTCACGGCCATGGGCGCCACGCCCACCGGCATGCCGTTCTCCGAGACGATCTCTGCCGTGCAGCAGGGCGTCATTGACGGTCTGGAAGGCAACATGAACGCTTACTCCACCAACGGCAGCTCCGAAGTGTGCAAGAACATGTCCCTGACCAACCACCTCGTCGGCACCTGCGGCGCCTACATCAGCACCAAGGTCTGGAACAGCATCCCGGAAGAGTACCGCACCATCATCCAGGAAGAGTTCACCAAGGGCGCTAAGGAGCTCACCGACTTCACCAACGCCTCCTTCGACGAGACGAAGGCCAAGCTCGAGAAGGAGCAGGGCTGCTCGTTCAACGAGGTTGACGTCGATGCGTTCCGCGCCGCTGTGCAGCCGGAGTATGACCGCATGGTCAAAGAGGACGGCGTGACCGCCGGCTTCTTTGAGCAGGCGCAGGCCATCCTCGCCCAGTACCGCCAGGCCAACAAGTGAGCGCTGCGCGCTGACGGACGGTCGGAAGCCTCATACCGGCTTTTATGCCGGGTGTCCCGCACATGCTGCCGGACACCCGGCATTGCTGAGCAAAGCCACAGAAAGCAGAGGGTTATGCGAATTTGAAAAATCTACTGAAAAATTTTGACGGGGTCATCGCGGGCGCGATGATGATCGTAACGATCCTGCTCGTCATCGTCAACGTGATCACGCGAAAACTGTTTAACTATATCATCATCTGGAGCGAGGAGATCGCCACCTCCTGCTTCGTGTACTCGGTGTTCATCGGCGCGGCCTATGCCTACCGCAAGCACCAGCACGTCGGCGTCGATCTGCTCGTGGAGCGGCTGCCGGCCGGCGCGCGCAGGGTCGTGCATCTGATCACCAACGCCCTGCTCGTGATCATCAACGGCTACATCACGGTGCTCAGCGTGCAGTTTATCCAGTCGTCCTGGATCAAGCGCATGCCGATCACAAAGCTGCCGTCCTCCGTGGTCAGCACGGCGCTGGTCATCGGCTTCGGCCTGATGACGATCTACTCGCTCGTCTTTTTCGTCAAAGACCTCAAGCGCAGCAGCAGCCTCGACGGGGAGGTGGACGCATGAGCACGTTCCTCTCCATCCTGCCGATCATCATCGCGCTTGTGCTGTACTTCACGGGCATCCCGATCGCCTACGCGCTCTTTGCCGCGGCGCTGACCTACTTTGGCTTTATTGACACGACGACGATGCCGTACCTGCTGATGCAGAAATTCGTCACGGCCACGCAGTCGTTCCCGTTCCTTGCGATCCCGTTTTTCATCATGTGCGGGTCGATCATGAACTACGGCGGCATCAGCGCGCGGCTCATGGACTTTGCCGACGCGCTCACCGGTCATATGCGCGGCGGTCTGGCGCAGATCAACGTCCTGCTGAGCATGCTCATGGGCGGATGCTCCGGCTCGGCCAACGCCGACGCCGCCATGGAGTGCAAGCTGCTCGTGCCCGAGATGGAAAAGCGCGGCTACGGCAAGGGCTTTTCCGCCGCGATCACGGCGGCGTCCTCGTGCGTCACGCCCATCATCCCGCCCGGGATCAACCTCATCGTCTACGGTCTGATCGCCGGCGCATCCGTCGGTCAGCTCTTTGCTGCCGGCTACGTCCCCGGTCTGCTTATGGCTGTGGCGCTGATGATCGCCGTGGCGCTCATCTCCAAAAAGCGCGGCTACGCGCCGTCCCGCCCCCGCCGCGCAACGCTCGGCGAGATCGGCCGGCAGGCGCTCAAGTCTTTCTGGGCGCTGTTTTTCCCGCTGGGCATCATCATGGGCATGCGCTTCGGCATCTTCACGCCGACGGAAGCCGGCGGTGTGGGCGTGCTCTACTGCCTGATCGTGGGCAAGTTCGTCTACAAGGGCCTGAAAAAGGAGCACTTTATCCCCATCCTGCGCGAGACCATCTCCGGCACCGCCACCGTCATGCTCATCATCGTGTCGGCGACCGTGTTCGGCTACTACCTCAACTGGGAGAACATCCCCACCATGCTGCTCAACGCCGTGACGAGCTTTGCCAGCAACAAGTTCCTCGTGCTGCTGGTCATGAACGTTGTGCTGCTCATCGTCGGCATGTTCCTCGAGGGCGGCGCGGCGCTCATCATCCTCGCCCCGCTCATGGTGCCGATCGTGAAGGCGGCCGGCATCGACCTGGTGCACTTCGGCATCGTGTGCAACGTCAACATCATGATCGGCGGCCTGACCCCGCCGTTCGGCTCGATGATGTTCACCTGCGTGTCCATCACGGACTGCAAGATGCAGGAATTTATCAAAGAGTGCGTGCCGTTTATCATCGCGCTGCTCATCGCGCTGCTGCTGCTGACGTATATCCCCGGTATCTCGCTGCTGATACCGAATCTCATTTATTAAGGGAGACAATTGCATGAAAGTTATGGCACACCGCGGCTACAGCGGTGCTTATCCGGAAAACACGATGCTCTCGTTCCGCGAGGCGGTCAAGGTCGGCTGCGACGCGATCGAGATGGACGTGCATGAGACGCGCGACGGCCGCCTCGTCGTCATCCACGACGAGCGCCTGGAGCGCACGACCGACGGCACCGGCCGCATCTGCGAGCATACGTTTGACGAGCTGCGGCAGGTCAACGCCGCTGCGCGCTTCGCGGGCAAGTACGCCCCCGAGCGCATCCCGTCATTCGACGAGTATTGCGAGTGGGCGTCCGGCGAGAGCGTCGGGCACAACATCGAGATCAAGACCGACAAGATCTACTATCATGACATCGAGCGCAAGATCTGGGCCACCATCGAGCGCTACGGTCTGGAGCACAAGGTCATGTTCTCGTCGTTCAACCACTTCTCGCTGCGCCGCATCCTCGAGATCAGCGGCAACGCGGTCGAAGTCGGCGCGCTCGTGCTCGAGGACAGCATCGGCGGCTTCCCCGGCTACTACTGCGAGCAGGCGGGCTTCGCCTGCTACCACCCGCCGATCGAGCTGCTCACGGATGAGAACGTGCGCGACTGCAAGGAGCACGGCGTGAAGATGAACGTCTGGACCGTCAACGACATGGCGGGTCTGGAGCAGCTCCACCGCTGGGGCTGCGAGGGCATCATCACGAACTACCCCGGCGTGGCGAGCGGCTGGCTGCTCGCGCAGGGCGAGTGAGCCGGACGCGGCAAATAGTCAGATAAAGAGACGACGCCCCCGAGAGCCTTTGGCTCTCGGGGGCGATTTCTTTGCCCAAAAGCATTCTTTTCTGACAGCAAAAAACTCCCTCCGGAAAACCGGAGGGAGTTTCGCGTTTGTAGGGATGGGATCAGATCTTCATGCAGACGTCCCAGGCACGCCAGATGACGGTGCGCAGGTTGCCGATGGCAACGCAGTCGCCCACGCGGAAGACCTGCTTGTTGTCCTTGCCGCCGACCGGAGTCGGGACAAAGCCGATGCCGTTGACGACGTTGTCGCACTCGACGAAGAAGGTCTCGCCGGTCTTGACGTTCTTGACGGTGACACCGTTGTCCTTGATCTCGGTCACGGTGGACTCGAGGTAGGTCGGGACCTTGTGGTACTCCATCGCGTCACGCAGGAAGGAGGTGTTGGCAAGGCAGGTGGCCTGTGCCGCGACGAGGTCGTTCGCGTACTCGACGATGATGGGGTGCTTGCCCTGAAGGACAAGGTCATACGCCGCTTCGCAGGACGACTGGCCGCCGCCGATGAACAGGACCTTGTCGCCGACTTCCTTCTTGTCCTTGAGCAGCTCGGTGAACGTGAGCGTCTTCTCAAAGCCGGGGATGGACGGCATGGTGCGCGGGATGGAGCCGCTGGCGACGATGATCTCGTCAAAGCCGCGCAGGGTGTTCACGTCCGTGACCTCGGTGTTCAGGCGCACGTCGATGCCCTCCTTGGCGACCTCGTTGAGGTACCAGCGGATGAGCTCCTTGTCGTTCTCCTTGAAGCTCATCGCGGACGCGGTGAGGAACAGGCCGCCGAGCTCGCCGGTCTTTTCAAAGATGACCGGGGTGTGGCCGCGCTGCTTGAGCACGAGCGCGCACTCCATGCCGCCGATGCCGCCGCCGATGATGGCGACCTTCTTCGGATGGCGGGTCGGGACGATCTTGTACTTGTTGTGCTGCATGGTCGTCGGGTTCAGGGCGCAGCGGGCCAGGTGCAGGGAGTCGTCCATGCTCTGGAGGTTCGCGGTGCCTTTGAACTTCGACATGTTGAAGCAGCCGTTGTGGCAGCGGATGCAGGGCTTGATCTCATCCTCGTGGCCGCTGAGGATCTTGTGGACCCACTCGTGGTCGACGAGGTTCTGGCGCGCGATGGCCACGGCGTCGAGACGGCCGGCGGCGATCTCTTCGGCGGCCTTCACGGGGTCCATGCGGCCGGCGCAGACGACCGGGCGGCTCGTGAACTGCTTGATGTGCTCGACATACTCGAGGTTGCAGTTATCGGGCATGTACTGCGGCGGATGTGCCCAGTACCAGGCATCGTAGGTGCCGTTGTCGCAGTTGAACATATCGTAGCCCGCGTCCTCGAGGTACTTGACGGCCTTCTCGGACTCCGGCATATCGCGGCCGAACTCGACGAAGTCGGTCTCGTACGGCATGGCGCCCTTGCCCCAGGCCTTGGTCTTGGACACGACGGAGTAGCGCAGCGACACCGGGAAGTCGGAGCCGGCCTGACGCTTGATCTCCTGCACGATCTCGACCGGGAAGCGGAAGCGGTTCTCGAACGAGCCGCCGTATTTGTCGGTGCGGTGGTTCCAGTTGGCCATGGTGAACTGGTCGAGCAGGTAGCCCTCGTGCACGGCGTGGATCTCCACACCGTCGACGCCGGCGGCGCGCAGCTTCTTGGCGGTCTGGCCGAAGGCGTAGACCATGTCCTCGATCTCCTTGACCGTCAGCGGGCGGGACATGACGTCCTCCTTCCAGCGGTTCGGAACCTCGGACGCGGAGGCGCAGATGTACTGCACGTCCACGATGGGGCTGGCGATCTTGTTGAGGACGTTGTTCTTGGCCAGCTTCGTCATCCAGCCGTTGATGGCCATGGAGCGGCCCATGCCGGCAGCGAGCTGGATGAACAGCTTCGCGCCCGTCTTATGGAACTCGACCATGTACTCTTTGAGCTGCTTGAACATCTGGTCGTTCTGGTACAGCCACTTGCGGCCGGGGATGCCCAGCGGGTCGCGGATGCACTGCATACCGGGCAGGATCAGACCCACGCCATCCTGTGCGCGGTTGAGCAGGAAGTAGGCTGCTTCCTTGTCAAAGTGGTTCGGCTCCATCCAGCCGAACAGGGACGTGCCGCCCATGGAGCACTGCACAATGCGGTTTTTGATCTCCACATTGCCGATCTTCCAGGGGGTGAACAATGCGTTGTACTTTTCGTTCATGTAATACGCTCCTTCTATGTTTTAGGTCTCCACAGACCCGGGGTTACGTTCTTCCGGGACATGGATCTCCCGGACGGTGAAGTCCCTGCCGGACAGCACCGTTTTGTTGAAGCTGTTGCAGTTTGGGCAATGCCCGTTGCACGCGATGACATTGAAGATCTCGTCGCAGTCGTCGCACTCGGCCATGCCGGGCACGATGTTGACGATGAGCTTCGTGTCTGCAAACGGCGTGCCCTTGACGACCGTTGGATAGATCTGCTCGACATACTGCGGGATGACGAGCGAGAGCTCGCCGCAGTCGGCCACGATCTCCGAGACGCGGCTGACGCCCTTTGCCGCCGCGTAATCGGAAACGGTCCGGAGCATTGCGCGCACGACGCCGATCTCATGCATGGCGGCGTCCTCAGTGCTGCAGCTTCTTGCGCACGAAGCGGCGGCCGGCGGCGGGCGCATTGCTCGCAACCGTCAGCAGGGTGCGGAAATAGCCGCGGCCGTGCGTGTCGTTGACCTTCTCGAGATGGATGGCGTCAAACTTGCACTTGGTCGTGCAGATGCCGCAGCCGATGCACTGATCCTCGTTGAGCACCACGGTGCCGCAGCCGAGGCAGCGCCCGGCCTCGCAGTGCAGCTGCGCGTCGCTGAGCAGGCCGTTTTCCGCTGCCTGCCGGGGCGCGGACTCCAGTTCGTCGATCGCAACGCCGACGCTGCTGCGCGCCAGCGGCTTATAGTCCCGCTTGTCGCGGCCGATCACGAAGCTCTGGTTGCTGTGCACGAAGCGGTGGATCGAGATCGCGGCCTCGCGGCCCTCGGCGATCGCGCGCGCAACGTCATGCGCGCCGGTCGCAGCGCCGCCGGCAAAGACGTCGGCCTCGCCGGTCTGGCGGGTCACGGCGTCGGCACCGACAAAGCCGTCGGCATTCAGGCACACGCCGGATGCGGCGGTAAAGGCGTCCGCTGCCGGGACGTAGCCCTCGGCAGCAAAGACCGTGTCCGCGGCGAGCGTCTCGGTCTTATCGCCGTGCAGGCTGCGGATGGACACCGCACCGTCGCGGATCTCCTGCACCGCGAACGGTGCGCGGAACGCGATGCCTTCCTTCTTGGCCGCGGAGATGTCCGCCTGGATCGCTCCGGCGACGACGGTCACGCTTGCAGCGCCGCCCTTGCGCGCGGCGCGCGCACAGTCAACGGCCTCTTTCCCGCCGCCGAGCACGACCACGCTGCCCTTGACGGTGTGCCTTTTCCGGTGCAGGTATCTGCGTGCGTCCACGGCGCCGGCCGGCGCATCCTTGCTCTGCTTTCCGGCGCCGATGCCGAGGAAGAACGCCTTGTAGCCTTCTGCGCGCAGCGCGTCGAGCGTCGTGTCCTTGCCGACTTCCACGCCGGTGCGGAACTCCACGCCCATGCGCGCGAGCACGTCGATCTCGGCGTCATAGGCCTTGCGGTCGAGCCGGAACGACGGGATGAGCGTTGCCGGTGCGCCGCCGAGCACCGTGTCCTTTTCCAGCACGGTCACGGGGTAGCCCTGCTGCCGGAGGAAATAGGCGCAGCTCAGTCCGGCGGGGCCGGCGCCGATGACGGCGATCTTTTCCGTATGGGGGATGCCGGACGGGTTTTTCGCCGGCGGCAAAATGACCTTGCCGGCGTCCAGCTCGCGCCGGACGAGCGTTCTGCACACGTCGGCAATGGCGACGGCGGTGTCGATCTGGTTGCGGGTGCAGACCTTTTCGCACTGGCGGCCGCACACGCTGCCGCACAGCTCCGGGAACGGCGTGGCCTGCCGGATGAGCGCCGCGGCGTCGTCGTATCTGCCGGCGGACAGCAGCTGCAGGCAGCCCTGCACCGGGATGTTCAGCGGGCAAACGGCCTTGCACGGCGCGGTGCCGCTGGGCATGACGTCCGAGCGGTTCGTGCGGAATTCCGGGTCATAGCTCCGGCGGTCGTAGGGCACGCTGGCGTCGGTGTCGTAGGTATCGGAGATGTGCGGATCGGTCGTGCAGCGCTTCTGGCCGAGCTTGAGGGCGTTGGTCTGGCAGTTTTCGACGCACTGGCCGCAGGCGACGCACTTTTCCTTGTCCACGCGGGCGATGTAGTTCGAGCGGATGGCGCGCGGCGTGCGGAACAGCTCCTCGATGCGCAGCGCGAAGCACGAGCAGCCGCAGCAGTTGCAGATGGCGGTCGCGTCCTCAAAGCCGGGGGTCTGGTTGATCTCGTGCACGAGACCGTTGTCCTCGGCGCGGCGGAGGATCTCATACGCTTCTTCCTTCGTGACGAGCCGGTGATAGCCCTGCTCGGAATAGCAGACGGCGTTGTCGTTGAGGTACATGCACATGTCCTCTTCAAGGTGGCCGCAGCCCTCGCCCATGAGGCGGCGGGCCCGGCGGCACGAGCACGGGCCGACGCTGATGGCCGTCGCGTTTTCGATGAGCGTCTTGAGCTCGTCATAGGACGCCGTGCGCGTGTCGTTCTCGATCGCGCTCATGACGGGCATGACGCGCATGAAGAACATGCCGGTCTTGCCGGAGTCGAGCATCGGCGCGAGCATCTCCGGACGGCGGCGGGTGTATGCCTCAAAGCTCTCGCCGAGCACGGGATACTTGTCGCACTGCTCACGGTTGGCAAGGATGCCCTCCATGATGCCCGGCACCCAGATGGGGTAGAAGTAGCAGCGCTTGCCGTCGACGTAGCGGTAGCGCACCGCGCCGGTCTTGGCGAGCTTGTCGAGCTGCGTCTGCGTGTATTCCACGCTCTGCTTTGCGCGCTTGGCCACGTCCTCCACGGTGCGGTTGGCCTCCAGGCGCAGGTGCATCATGATCGCACACATCTCATCGTCGATGATCGGCTCGAGGATCTTGTACTCAGGATCGTTGTACGTGATGCCGGTGTACGTCATGCTCTCAAGACTGATCTTCGTGGCCAGCTTGAGAATATTCGGTCGTTTTGCCATGCCTTTTCCTCCTTCAATGACGAGTACTATTTAAAAGGTATTCCCTGTCCCTTTTTCTCCCGGTGGCGGCGCTGCGAATGCGCGCGTGAACTGCTCGCACAGCGCGTCGATGCGCGCGTGCCCGTCGAGCTCGTGCACGCTCGGCACGCCGACGGACATACGCTGGATGACGCCGAGGATCGCGTCGTAGGCGTTGTAGTAGAGCATCTTGACATCGGCGTCGGGATCGACCGTCCCGTCGGCGAGGCCGCGGCGGATGGCCGCCGCGATCGGGCCGGGGGCGACCTCAAAGCGCTCCGGCGGGCGGTTGACGACCGCGTGCTGCCGGCCGGCGTTGCACAGCGCGACCTCCGCGTCGAGCGAGAAGCGGATGCCCGCGGGGTCGGTGAAGATCAGCCCCGCGTAGCTGCGCAGCAGCACGCGGATCTCCTCGATGCCGGTCATGCCCGGCTGCCGCGCCGAGACGAGCGCCTGCGCTGCCTGCGCCTTGGCCCGATCCCAGTAGAGGAAGGCCGCCGCGACCACAAGTTCGTCCTTCGTGGCAAAGTAGCGGTAGACCGAGCGCTCGGTCAGCCCCGCGCGGTGCGCAATGTCGCGGATGGTCGTCTTGTCGATGCCGTTTTCCACAAAGCACGCTAGTGCCGTCTGCTTCACGAGAGCAATATTCTGTTCCCGCACCTCCTGCAGCGACATGGGCGTACCTCCAATTTGTTCATTATAACTGTCATACTGACTGACATTTTCATTATACCTGCTTCTTCCCAACATTTCAACCGCAATTTGCGTGATTTTTAACGGATTTGACATGAAAAAAACACCGGTACGGTGAAAAACCGTACCGGTGTGCGTAGGGAATGTTACACTGGGTAGTCGCCGGAGAGCTTTTCGTCGGCGTTCGTGCCGGTGTCTCGATTGCGGAAGAAGGCGAAGTACGCCACCACGCACAGCGCCACGAGCGCGTAGGCAAAGACGATGACGGCGGTGTTGCCGGCCGCGATCTCGCTCTGCAGGCCGCCGATCTCGACGATGAGGATGAGCGCCGGCGTCACGAAGCGGATCATGACGGCGTAGACCTTCTTGAGCCAGCCGGCCATGTGCGTGCCCTCGGCCTCGATCTCGGCCACGGCGCGCTTGGGCGTGATGAACCAGCCGACGACGATGCACGAGAACAGTGCGCACACGGGCATGAGCACGGTGTTGGTCACTTCGTCAAAGAACGTCAGCCAGTCGAGCCCGAACAGCGCGGGGCTGGACTCCTCGAGGATGGCGACGTGGCCGAGCGAGATGCCGATCGGGATCGACACGACGAAGCACACGCACGCGACGACGAGTGCGGCCCGCTTGCGGTGGACGTGGAACTTCTGGATGACGAACTGCGTCACGACCTCGATCAGGGACACGACGGACGTGATGGCCGCGATGTCGACCATGACGAAGAACGCGAACGACACGACCTGACCCACGCTGCCCATGGACTCGAACACCTGCGGCAGGATGATGAACATGAGCGCGACGCCCTTGCTGCTGCCGAGCAGGGAGGGGTCAAAGTGCGCGACGGACGGGAAGATGGCCAGACCGGCCAGCAGCGCCACGACCGTGTCGAACACGCAGACCATGGCGGTGGAGCGCACGAGGTTGACCTCCTTGCCGGTGTAGGAGCCGTAGGTGATCATGATGCCCATGCCGAGCGACAGGGAGTAAAACGCCTGGCCCATGGCCACGAGCACGGACTTGAACGTGATGCCGGAGAAATCGGGCTTGAGGTAGAACGCCAGGCCCTCGCGCACGCCGCTGCCGAGCGTCAGCGCGTAGACCGCGATGGCGACGAGAATCAGAAACAGCACCGGCATGAGCACCTTGGAGGCTTTCTCGATGCCGTCCTTGACGCCGCCCATGATGATCGTCACGCTCAGCACGAGAAACAGCGCCGTGTAGAGAATGACCTCACCCGTGTTGACGGAGAACGTGCTGACGATGCCCGCGTTGCCGCTGAAGGAGTTGAGCGCGTACTTCGTCGTCCAGCCGCCGAGCACGGAGTAGTAGCAGATGATGAACGCTGGGATCATGATCGCCACGAGGCCGCACCAGCCGAGGTTTTTGTTGACCATCTTGTAGGCGGTCATGGGGTTTGCCTGCGAGCGGCGGCCGAGATAGATCTCGCTGAGCATCGTGACAAAGCCGATGAGCAGCACGCACGCGATGTAGATGAGCACGAAGGCGGCGCCGCCGTTTTGCGACGTCTTGTACGGGAAGCCCCAGAGGTTGCCGAGGCCCACGGCGCTGCCGGCGGCGGCGAGGATGAAGCCGATACCGCTGGCAAATCCAACTTTTTTCTTTTCCATGACAGGTTTCCTTTCCGACCATTTCGTTTTTTATACAAAAAAATCGGCCCCGACCAAAACGGTCGGGGCCGACTCTTGGTATGCCAAGTGCTGTCGTGTTATCCCGCGAATACCGGTTTGGCGTGTCCTGTTGGCGGCGTAATGCCCAGAATGCCGAGTATAACAAAAATCGACACTGCAAGCACAGTGTCGATGGTAAGCAGGAGGACGCTATTGTTGTTGGTATTCGCGTCAGAGCATGCGAAGCCGGCCGCGCACGTGGTCGCGGTGCTGTCGTTTTTGCGGCTGAAAAACGAATTGCGCATGGCTTGCAGCTCCTCTCGAATGGATGTGGCTGTCATTGTACGCGCCGGGGCGGCGGTTGTCAACGGCGGGATGATTTTGCATTTTTGATAAGGGCGTTTCAAATTTTTGAATCATTCTGCAAAAAAACCGGCGCACGGTGTTCACCGCGCGCCGGGGAGCGAAAAAGCAGATCAGGCGTTTGCTTCGAGCTTGTGCAGGGCTTTGCGAAACTGCGTCGCAAACAGGATGGCCGTGCACGTGACGGCAATGACGTCTGCGACCGGCTCGGCCAGATACACGGCCGTCGTCTGGTCGGGCAGCAGCGCCGGCAGCAGATAGATCAGCGGCAGGAGCAGCACAAACTTGCGCAGCACGGCCACGATGATCGAGCACACCGCGCTGCCGATGGACACGAATGTCATCTGGCAGGCGATCTGGATGCCGAACAGGAACAGGCCCGCGCAGTAGATGCGCAGCACGCGCGCCGTGAAGGCGATGAGCTCCGCGTCCGGCGTGAAGATGCGCGCGAACAGACCGGGGAAGAGCTCGATGAGCAGCCAGAGCGAGACGGAGTAGATCAGGCACACCTTCAGCAGCAGGTGGAACGTTTCACGCACGCGGTCGGTGTTCTTTGCGCCGAAGTTGTAGCTCGTGATCGGCTGCGCGCCCTGACCGATGCCCTGCAGCGGCAGCATGGCAAACTGCATCACGCTCGTGAGGATCGTCATGGCGCCGACGGCGATGTCGCCGCCGTACTTGAGCAGGGAAGCGTTGAAGCACACGGAGATGACGCTCTCGCTCGCCTGCATCGTGAACGTGGCCAGGCCGAGCGCCACGCACGGCAGGATGAGCTTCGGCGAGACGAAGAGGTTTTCCCGCCGCAGGCGCAAAAACGCCTTCTTCCCGCACAGGAACACCAGCACCCACGCGCACGAGAGCCCCTGCGAGAGCACGGTCGCCAGCGCCGCGCCGCGCACGCCCATGCCCAGCGCGAAGATGAAGATCGGGTCGAGGACGATGTTCGCCGCCGCGCCGATGAGCACCGTGTACATACCCACCTTGGCAAAGCCCTGCGCCGTGATGAACGCGTTCATGCCCAGCGTGAGCTCGACAAAGAGCGTGCCGAATGCATAAATATGCAGGTAGTCAGCAGCGTAGTCAATGGTGTTTTCACTCGCGCCGAAGGCCAGCAGCGCGTCGCGCCCCCAGAGCAGCAGCACCGCCGTGAGCACGACGGAGATGCCGATCTGCAGCGTGAAGCAGCCGCCGAGCGTCTTTTCCGCGCTGTCCATATCGTCGCGCCCCATGTAGATCGACGCGCGCGGCGCGCCGCCCGAGGCCGTGAAGCACGCGAAGGCCGACACGATCAGAATGATCGGCAGGCACACGCCCACGCCGGTCAGCGCGCTGCTGCCGACCTCGGGAATGTGGCCGATGTAGATGCGGTCGACGATGTTGTAGAGCATGTTCACGAGCTGCGCGATCACCGTCGGGATCGCGAGCCGGCGCAGAAGCTGTCCGACCGGCTCCGTGCCGAGAAATGTTTTGTCCTGCTGCATTTAACTTTCCTCCCTGTTGGCCATGCGGTCGAGATTCTGCGCGAACGCCGTCAGACACTGCTGAAACGTTTCGAGCGCGTCGGGCGCGAGGCCCGCGGACATCTGCGCGGCGAACTGCTCCTGCAGCGCCTGGCCGCGCGCGATGATCGGCGCTGCCTTGTCCGTGCACACGAGCCGGCAGCGGCGGCGGTCGCCGGGGTCGCGCGTGCGCAGCAGGTAACCCCCGCGCACGAGATTGTCCACGTGGAACGACACGATGCCCGGCTTGAGCTTCCGGTACGTGCAGATGTCGCGCGCGGTGTCTAGCCCCGGATTGTTGGCCAGAAAGAGCAGAATGTCCACGGCATTTTGCGCCATGTCCAGCTCCGCGCTCAGCGGCTGCATGACGGCGGCGTAAGCGTCGAGGATGCGGCGCGTGTAGGTATAGACCTGAGATGCGTTGAGCACGATGGTCGCCTCCCAAAATAGTTCAATTTTGAACGATTTTGTATTATACCAGCTTCCGCCCAGAAAGCAAGCGGAAAATTGTGAACATTTGTGCGTTGACAACGGCGCGATCATGTGTATAATTGTATACAATAATACAAAGCAACAGAAAGGAGCCCCACTGCCATGCTTGAAATATCCGGAAAGACGAATTTACTGGAGCAGAATGCGTATAAATATTCGCTCCAGGACGTGGCGGAGCCGAACCTCCAGCGCGACATCTACACGCAGGGAATGGTGCCGAAGGTGCCGTTCAACCACCGGCGCGTGCCGATGAACATGCCCGAGGAGATCTGGATCACGGACACATCCCTGCGCGACGGGCAGCAGTCCGTGGAGCCGTACACGGTCGACCAGATCGTCAACATTTATAAGTACCTGTCCCGGCTCGGCGGGCCGTATGGCATCATCCGGCAGACGGAGTTTTTCATTTACAGCAAAAAAGACCGCGAGGCACTCGAAAAGTGCATGGAGCTGGGGCTGAAGTTCCCGGAGATCACGACGTGGATCCGCGCGACAAAGGAGGACTTTCGCCTCGTGCGCGACCTCGGCATCCGCGAGACGGGCATCCTCGTCAGCTGCAGCGACTACCACATCTTCAAGAAGATGAAAATGACCAGAAAGCAGGCCATGGACTACTACCTTGCCACCGTGGCCGATGCGTTTGAGGCCGGGGTCGTCCCGCGCTGCCACCTCGAGGACATCACGCGCGCCGACTTTTACGGCTTTGTCGTGCCGTTTGTCAACGAGCTGCAAAAGCTCTCGCGTCAGGCGGGCATCCCGGTCAAGATCCGCGCGTGCGACACCATGGGCTACGGCATCCCCTACACGGAGGCGGCGCTGCCGCGCAGCGTGGCCGGCATCATCTACGGCCTGCAGCAGTATTCCGACGTGCCGAGCGAGTGCCTCGAGTGGCACGGGCACAACGACTTTTACAAAGCCGTCGTCAACGCCTCGACCGCGTGGCTCTACGGCGCGTGCGCGGTCAACTGCTCGCTGCTGGGCATCGGCGAGCGCACGGGCAACATCCCGCTCGAGGCGATGGTGTTCGAGTATGCGTCGCTGCGCGGCTCGCTCGACGGCATGGACCCGACGGTCATCACCGAGATCGCCGACTACTTCCAGCACGAGATCGGCTACGACATCCCGCCGATGACGCCGTTCGTCGGGCGCGACTTCAACGCCACGCGCGCCGGTATCCACGCCGACGGCCTGCTCAAGGACGCCGAGATCTACACGATCTTCGACACCGAGAAGCTGCTCAACCGCCCGGCGTCCGTGCAGGTCGGCAAGACGTCCGGCCTTGCGGGCATCGCCTACTGGATCAACCAGAACTACCGCCTGACCGGCGAAAAGCAGATCGACAAGCACGACCCGCTCGTGCTCGCGCTCAAGGGCTGGGTGGATGCGGAATACGAGGACGGCCGCCAGACCGTCTTGTCCGTCAAGGAACTCAAAGCCAAGATCGCGGAGCTGGCGCCCGGCCGCTTCGCGCAGGTCTGACAGGAGGCGCAGTATGAAAGATTTCCGTACCGTTACGCTGGCCGATCAGGTGTTTGAGCGGCTGGAATCCGATATCATTCAGGGCGTGTACCCGCGCGGCGAGGTGCTCACGGAGCTGAAGCTCGTCGAGCAGCTCAACGTCAGCCGCACGCCCATCCGCGAGGCGCTGCGCCGCCTCGAGCAGGAGCACCTCATCGCCGACACCGGCAAGGGCTCCGTCGTGCTCGGCATCACGGCCGAGGATCTGGTGGACATCATGGACATCCGCTGCCGGATCGAGGGGCTCGCGTCCTACTACGCGGCGAAAAACGTCTCGCCCGAGGGGCTTGCGCGCCTGCGGCACATTCTGGACCTGCAGGAATTTTACTTTGAAAAGCACGACGCCGAGCACCTGCGCGAGATGGACGACCAGTTCCACGACGTCATCTGCGACATGAGCGGCCACGCCGTCATCAGCGACACGCTCGTCCCGCTGCACCGCAAGACCCGCCGCTACCGCAAGGCGTCCATTGCCGACGCGAAGCGCACGGCGCAGGTCGTCAAGGAGCACCGCGCCATCTTCGACGCCATCGCCGCCGGAGACGCCGACCGCGCCGCCGCGCTCACGACCGAGCACACCATCCACGCCAAGGAAAGTATGATTGGGAGGCTGAAAAATCATGGGTGAAACGCTTGCTCAGAAAATCATCCGCGCCCACCTGCTGCACGGCGACATGACGCCCGGCAGCGAGATCGCGCTGCGCATCGACCAGACACTCACACAGGACGCCACCGGCACGATGGCCTATCTGGAGTTTGAGACGATGGGCATCCCGCGTGTGAAGACCGAGCTGAGCGTGGCCTATGTGGACCACAACACGCTGCAGTCCGGCTTTGAAAACGCGGACGACCACCGCTATCTCCAGACCGTGGCCAAAAAGCACGGCGTCTGGTTCTCCCGCCCGGGCAACGGTATCTGCCACCAGGTGCAGCTCGAGCGCTTCGGCAAGCCGGGCAAGATGCTCATCGGCTCGGACAGCCACACGCCCACCGGCGGCGGCATCGGCATGCTGGCCTTCGGCGCGGGGGGCATGGACGTCGCGGTCGCCATGGGCGGCGGCGCGTACTACATCACGATGCCGAAAATGTTCAAGGTCAACCTCACCGGCACGCTGCGGCCCTACGTCACGGCCAAAGACATCAGCCTCGAGCTGCTGCGCATCCTGTCGGTCAAGGGCGGCGTCGGCGCGATCATCGAGTGGGGCGGGCCGGGTATCGCGGCGCTGTCCGTGCCCGAGCGCGCCACGATCACGAACATGGGCACCGAGCTCGGCGCGACGACGTCCATCTTCCCGTCGGACGACGTGACGCGCGCCTTCCTCGCCGCCGAGGGGCGCGAGGCGGACTTTATCCCCCTTGCGAGCGACCCGGACGCGCGCTATGACCGCATCATTGACATCGACCTCAACACGCTGCAGCCCATGATCGCCTGCCCGCACAGCCCGGACAACGTCGTCCCCGTGGAAACGCTCGCGGGCACGAAGGTCGATCAGGTCTGCATCGGCTCGTGCACGAATTCGTCCCTGTTCGATATGCTCAAGGTCGCAGCCCTGCTCAAGGGCAGGACCATCGCCCCGGGCGTGAGCCTGTCCATCTCGCCGGGGTCGAAGCAGGTGCTGACCATGCTCTCTGACTGCGGCGCGCTCACGGACATCCTCGCCAGCGGCGCGCGCCTGCTCGAGTGCGCGTGCGGCCCGTGCATCGGCATGGGTTTCTCGCCCAACTCCGGCGGCGTGAGCCTGCGCACGTTCAACCGCAACTTCCTCGGCCGCAGCGGCACGAAGGACGCGCAGGTCTACCTCGTGTCCCCGGAGACGGCCGTCGCCGCCGCGCTCACCGGCACGATCACCGACCCGCAGACGCTCGGCCCCATGCCGGCCGTCACGCTGCCGGAGCAGTTTCGCATCGACGACAGCGCCGTGCTGCCGCCAGCCCCGGCGGACGAGGCGGACGCGGTGGAGGTGCTGCGCGGGCCGAACATCCAGCCCTTCCCGCAGAGCAGGCCCTTTGCCGACACGCTCACGGCGGAGCTCGTGCTCAAGGTGGGCGACAACATCACGACCGACCACATCATGCCGGCGGGGGCGAAGATCCTGCCGTATCGCTCGAACATCCCGAAGCTGTCGGAGTTTTGCTTCACGGTCTGCGACCCGACCTTTCCGGCGCGCGCCAGAGCGGCCGGGGACGGCATCATCGTCGGCGGCAGCAACTACGGGCAGGGCTCGTCGCGCGAGCACGCGGCGCTCGTGCCGATGTATCTCGGCATCCGCTGCGTCGTGGCCAAGAGCTTCGCGCGCATCCATGCGGCCAACCTCATCAACGCCGGCATCCTGCCGCTGACGTTTGCCGATCCGGCGGATTACGACGCGCTGCAGCCCGGCGCGCGGCTGCGCATCGACGATATCCGCACCGGCATGGCAGCGGGGAAACTGACGCTCACGGACACGGCGGCGGGCAAGTCCTATCCCGTCGTGTGCAGCCTTACCGAGCGGCAGCAGGCCATCCTGCTCGCCGGCGGACTGCTCAACTACACAAAGGAGCATGCACTATGAACGATATTGACCGCGCCTGTGCGGCGTTTCGCACGCTGCTGACTGAGCAGCAGGCCCGCGTTGCGGGCATGACCGCCGAGCGGGTGGACTATACGAAAAAAGCGACCGTGACCATCGGTCTTGTCGACGGCGACGGCATCGGCCCGATCATCATGGAGCAGGCGGTGCGCGTGCTCGAGGCGCTACTCGCCGATGAGATCGCGCGCGGCAGCATCGCCCTGCGGCGCATCCGCGGCCTCACGATCGAAAACCGGCTGGCCTGCAATCAGGCCGTGCCGGACGATGTGCTCGCGGAGATCCTGACCTGCGACGTGCTGCTCAAAGGCCCGACGACGACGCCCATGGGCGGCGGGCTCGAGAGCGCGAACGTGAAGCTGCGCCGCGCGCTCGACCTCTACGCGAACGTCCGCCCCGTGACCATCCCCGAGCAGGGCATCGACTGGACGTTCTTCCGCGAGAACACGGAGGGCGAGTACGCCCTCGGCAGCCGCGGCGTGGAGCTGCCCGGCATGGCCGTGGACTTCAAGGTCACGACCGACCCCGGCACGCGGCGCATCGCCCGCGCGGCGTTCGACTATGCCCGGCGCAATGGCAAGACGCGCGTGACCGTCGTCACGAAGGCGAACATCCTCAAAAAGACGGACGGCAAGTTCACCGCCCTCTGCCACGAGGTGGCCGCCGACTATCCCGAGATCACCGTCGATGACTACTATATTGATATCATGGCGGCGAACCTCGTCAACGAGCGGGTGCGCGGGCAGTTTCAGGTGCTGCTGCTGCCGAACCTCTACGGCGACATCATCACCGACGAGGCTGCACAGCTGCAGGGCGGTGTCGGCACGGCGGGCAGCGCCAACATCGGTGACCGCTACGCCATGTTCGAGGCCATCCACGGCTCGGCGCCGCGCATGATCGAGCGCGGCATGGGCGACTACGCCAACCCCCAGAGCATTCTGCGCGCAGAGGTCATGCTGCTGCGGCACATTGGCCGCGCGGCCGCGGCCGACCGGCTCGAGGCGGCGCTCGACGCCTGCCCGGCCGACATCACCGGCCGGCCGGACGGCGCGACCTGCGCCGACTACGGCGACGGGATCCTGAAACTGCTCTGAAGCACACGGCGGCGCGCCATGACGGGCGCGCCGCCGAGTCTGTCTGTATCCGGTTCTTGGCGCAGAGATGCGTGTCAACGCGGAACGGAAAATGACGGAATTTTTCGTGCAAAAAGACGGCGCGCAAAGCCGCCGGATTTGTTGACAGACCGGACGATTATGTGATATCATATCAAAAATTTGCGATTCGGCAGAAATGAGGCGAGGAAAAATGGTTGCGGCCGCAGAGAATATGCAGACATTTGGGTGGGATCTTTTTCCCGGCAACCGTGATTCTGTTTTTCTTGGCAGCGGCAGCATTGCCGGTGACGAACTTGATATTTCTTCTTTCGTGGTATTACCTGGTTTCGTAGATGTGCATGTACATCTTCGTGAGCCGGGTTTTTCTTATAAGGAGACCATTTCGTCCGGCACGCTTGCTGCGGCGCACGGCGGATACAGCCGCGTGTGCGCCATGCCCAATCTGGATCCGGCGCCGGACAGTTTGCAGACGCTTGCCCCCCAGCTGGAGCGCATCCGCACGGATGCGGTCATCGATGTGACGCCCTACGGCGCGATCACCGCGCACCGCGGCGGCAGGGAGCTTGCGGACATGGAGCAGCTCGCGCCCTATGTCGCCGGCTTTTCCGACGACGGCAGCGGCGTGCAGGATGCGGACGTGATGCGCGCCGCGATGCGCAAGGCGGCAAGCCTCGGCAAGCTCATCGCCGCGCACTGCGAGGACAACACCCTCCTGCACGGCGGCTATATCCACGACGGCGCGTATGCCCGCGCCCACGGGCACAAGGGCATCAGCAGCGAGAGTGAGTGGCGGCAGCTCGCGCGCGATCTTGAGCTGGTGCGCGAGACGGGCTGCGCCTATCATATGTGCCACGTGTCCACCAAGGAGAGCGTGGCGCTTATCCGCCGGGCGAAGGCGCAGGGGCTGGACGTCACCTGCGAGACCGCACCGCACTACCTCGTGCTGACCGAGGACGACCTGCGCGAGGACGGCAGCTTCAAGATGAACCCGCCCCTGCGCACGCAGGCCGACCGGCAGGCGCTCATCGAGGGCATCCTCGACGGCACGGTGGACATGATTGCGACCGACCACGCGCCGCACAGCGCGCAGGAAAAGGCCAGGGGCCTCGCCGGGAGCGCCATGGGCATCGTCGGCCTTGAGACGGCGTTTCCCGTGCTCTATACCCACCTTGTGCGCACCGGCGTGCTGACGCTCGACAAGCTCGTGGAGCTCATGGCGGTCAACCCCAGAAAGCGCTTCGGCTTCCCGCTGCGTGCGGACGATTATGCCGTCTGGGACCTGAACACGGAGTACCGCATCGACCCGGCGCAGTTTTGCTCCATGGGAAAGAGCACGCCCTTTGCCGGACAGACGGTCTACGGGCGGTGCGTGCGCAACGTCTGCGGCGGCGCCGTCGTCTGGCAGGACGCGCAGGACTGAGCGTCCTTCATTTACATATTAAATATATGACATACAGGACTTTTTACGTACTGAGGAGGAAATCACATGCCCAAGAGAACGGATCTGAAGAAAATTATGATCATCGGCTCCGGCCCGATCGTCATCGGTCAGGCCGCTGAGTTTGACTATGCCGGCACGCAGGCGTGCCTGTCGCTCAAGGAGGAGGGGTACGAGGTCATTCTCGTCAACTCCAACCCTGCCACGATCATGACGGATACCTCCGTCGCGGACAAGGTGTACATGGAGCCGCTGACGCTGGAGTATGTGGCGCGTATCCTGCGCAAGGAGCGCCCGGACGCGATCGTCCCGGGCATCGGCGGCCAGACCGGCCTGAATCTGGCGATGCAGCTCGAGCAGAAGGGCGTGCTCAAGGAGTGCCAGGTCGAGCTTCTCGGCACGGACAGCGACAGCATCCGCCGTGCCGAGGACCGCGAGCAGTTCAAGGAGCTCTGCCAGAGCATCGGCGAGCCGGTCATCCCGTCGCAGATCACCTACGGCCTCGAGGAGGCCAAGGCCGCGGCCGCGGCCATCGGCTATCCGGTCGTGCTGCGCCCGGCGTTCACGCTTGGCGGCACGGGCGGCGGCTTTGCCGACGATGAGGCGCAGCTCGTCGAGCTGGGCATGCAGGCGTTCAAGCTCTCGCCCATCCATCAGGTGCTGATCGAAAAGAGCGTCAAGGGCTATAAGGAGATCGAGTTTGAGGTCATGCGCGATGCGTCCGACCGCGCCATCACCATCTGCGGCATGGAGAACATCGACCCCGTGGGCGTGCACACCGGCGACTCCGCCGTCGTCGCGCCGATCATGACGCTCAGCGACCATGACATGAAGATGCTCAACGACAGCGCGATCAAGATCATCCGCGCGCTGAAGATCCAGGGCGGCTGCAACGTGCAGTTTGCGCTCAACCCCAAGACCTCGGAGTACTTCCTCATTGAGATCAACCCCCGCGTCTCCCGCTCGTCGGCGCTGGCGAGCAAGGCCAGCGGCTATCCCATCGCGCGCGTCACGGCCAAGGTCGCCGTCGGCATGAACCTCGACGAGATCGCCGTCGCCAACACGACGGCCGCGTTCGAGCCGTCGCTGGACTACGTGGTCGCAAAGCTGCCGCGCTTCCCGTTCGATAAGTTCTCGACCGCCGCCAACACGCTCGGTACGCAGATGAAGGCCACGGGCGAGGTCATGGGCATCGGCAGCACGCTCGAGGAGTGCCTGCTCAAGTCCGTCCGCTCGCTGGAGATCGGCGCGCAGCACCTCTGGCTGCCGAAGTTCCAGAACATGACCAAGGCGGAGCTGACCGAGTACCTGCACCAGTTCCGCGATGACGGGCTCTTTGCCGTCGCGCAGCTGCTGCGTCTGGGCGCGAGCGTGGACGAGGTCGCTGCGCTGACGATGATCACGCCGTTCTTCCTCGAGACCATCCGCGGCATCGTGGACATGGAGCAGACGCTCTGCGCGCACAAGGGCGACGGAGAGACGCTCAAGCGGGCCAAGCAGATGGGCTTCTGTGACCCCTACATCGCGCGGCTCTGGGGCGTGCGCGAGGAGGATGTGTATGCCCAGCGCGTGCAGCTGGGGCTCTACCCCGCCTACAAGATGGTGGACACCAGCCACACCGGCGCTTACATCCCTTATTTCTACTCCACCTACGCCCCCGGCGCAAAGAGCGAGGCGCGCCGCTCGGACAAGCAGAAGGTCGTCGTGCTCGGCGCAGGCCCGATCCGCATCGGTCAGGGCGTGGAGTTTGACTACTCCACCGTCCACGCGGTGCAGACCATCCGGCGCGCGGGCTACGAGGCCATCATCATCAACAACAACCCCGAGACGGTCTCTACCGACTACACGACCGCCGATAAGCTGTATTTCGAGCCCCTCACGCCCGAGGATGTCATGAACATCCTGCACGAGGAGCAGGCCGATCAGGTGATCGCCAGCCTCGGCGGCCAGACGGCCATCAATCTGGCGCAGCCGCTCATGATGCGCGGCGTGCAGATCATCGGCACGGACTGCGCTGCGATCGAGCGCGCGGAAAACCGCGACTGCTTTGAAAAGCTGCTGCTCGAGCTGAACATTCCGCAGCCGATGGGCGCGGCGGTGACGAATCTGGACGACGGTCTCAAGGCTGCGCACACGGTGGGCTATCCGGTGCTGGTGCGCCCGTCGTTCGTGCTGGGCGGCCGCGCCATGGAGATCGTGGCCGACGACGAGATGCTGCGCCACTATCTGCAGAACGCCGTGCGCACCGGCGAGGGCAAGCCCGTGCTGGTCGATAAGTACATCTCCGGCCGCGAGGTCGAGGTCGACGCCATCTGCGACGGCAGAGACGTGTTCGTGCCCGGCATCATGGAGCTGGTCGAGCGCACCGGTGTCCACTCCGGCGACTCCATCAGCGTCTACCCGCCGTTTTCCATCTCCGACAAGGTCAAGGGCACGATCCTGACCTATGCCAAGAAGCTCGGTCTGGGCATCGGCATCGTCGGCCTGTATAACATCCAGTTCATCGTCGATAAGAGCGACCATGTCTACATCATCGAGGTCAACCCCCGCTCGTCGCGCACGGTGCCGTTTTTGTCGAAGGCTACGGGCTATCAGCTCGCGGACATCGCCACCAACGTCATCCTCGGCACGAGCCTCAAGGAGCAGGGCATCTTCGACCTGTATCCGCCGGAAAAAGAGCGCTGCTATGTCAAGGCGCCGGTGTTCTCCTTTGCCAAGCTCCACGGGCTGGACGCCTACCTCTCCCCGGAGATGAAGTCCACGGGTGAGGCCATCGGCTACGACAAGAAGCTCTCGCGCGCCATGTACAAGGCGCTGCAGGCCTCCGGCATGAACGTGCAGAACTACGGCACCGTGTTCGTGACACTGGCCGATGAGGACAAGCCCGAGGGCCTGCCGCTCGTGCGCCGGTTCTATGAGATGGGCTTTAACATCGAGGCGACCGCAGGCACGGCTGCCTACCTCAAGTCCTTCGGCATCCGCACGCGCGTGCGCGGCAAGATCAGCGACGGCAGCCACGAGATCCTCGATTCCATCCGCAGCGGCTACGTCAGCTACATCATCAACACCCGCTCCATCCATTCGAGCGTCCACGCGCAGGACGGCGCCGCGATCCGGCGCTGCGCGGTGGAAAACGGCGTGACCGTCTTTACCTCGCTCGATACGGTGCGCGTACTGCTCGACGTGCTCGAGGAGACGACGCTGGCCGTGTCCACGATCCACGCGGAGTAAGCCGTGCAGCAGAGAGTTTTCACCATTGCGGAAAACGCGCCCGTCGCCCGTGACACCTACCGTTTGCAGCTCACGGGGGACACCGCCGCGATCACCGCGCCGGGGCAGTTTGTGGACATCCGGCTTGCCGGACGCTTTCTGCGCCGCCCCGTGTCGGTGTGCAGCTGGAGTGACGGCGCGCTGACGCTGTATTATAAAGTGGCGGGCGCAGGCACGGCGCAGCTGAGCACGCTGGTGCCGGGCACGGAGCTGGACCTGCTGGTCGGTCTCGGCAACGGCTTTGACACCGCACCCGCCGGTGCGCGGCCGCTGCTGGTCGGCGGCGGCGTGGGCGCGTCCCCACTGTACGGTCTGGCGCAGCAGCTCGTGGCCGAGGGGTGCAGCCCGCTGGCCGTGCTCGGCTTTCGCACGGCGGCAGAGGTGCTGCTTGCCGATGCGTTTGAAGCGCTCGGCATCCCCGTCACTGTCGTGACCGAGGACGGCACCATGGGCGCGCGCGGCTTCGTGACCGACGCGCTGCCCGAGGGCGGCACCTATGTGTATGCCTGCGGGCCGATGCCCATGCTGCAGGCGCTGTGCAGCGCGACGCCGCTCGACGGTCAGCTGAGCCTTGAGGCGCGCATGGGCTGCGGCTTCGGCGCGTGCATGGGCTGCACCTGCAAAACGACGCACGGCAGCAAGCGCGTCTGCAAGGACGGGCCCGTGTTCACAAAGGAGGAGATCGTATGGCCGCAACAGCCGTAACGCTCTGTGGGATCGAGCTGGAAAACCCCATCATCCCGGCCAGCGGCACGTTTGGCTACGGGCAGGAGTTTGCGCAGCTGTATGACATCAATATGCTCGGCACGTTCTCCTTCAAGGGGACGACGCGCGCGCCGCGCTTCGGCAACCCCACGCCGCGCATCGCCGAGTATGCCGGCGGAATGCTCAACGCGGTGGGGCTGCAGAACCCCGGCGTGGACGCGGTCATCGCGCACGAGCTGCCGGAGCTGAAAAAGGTGTTTCACAAGCCGGTCATGGCGAATGTGAGCGGCTTCAGCGTGGAAGAATATGCCGAGGTTTGCGCCAGGCTTGACGCGCAGCCGCAGGTCGGCTGGCTGGAGGTCAACATCTCCTGCCCGAACGTCCACGGCGGCGGCGCTGCCTTCGGCGCGGAGCCGTCGGCCGCGGCGGAGGTGACGCGCGCGGTGCGCGCCGTGACGAAAAAGCCAATCATCCTCAAGCTCTCGCCGACGGCGGCGGACATTGCCGCCGTTGCCAAGGCCTGTGAGGACGCGGGCGCGGACGGCGTGAGCCTCATCAACACCCTGCCGGGTATGCGCATCGACCTTGCGCGCCGCCGCCCGCTGCTGGCCAACCGGACCGGCGGCATGTCCGGCCCCGGTATGTTCCCGCTGGCCGTGCGCATGGTCTATCAGGTGTACGAGGCGGTGCACATCCCCATCGTGGGCATGGGCGGCGTGACGAGCGCGCAGGACGTTCTGGAGCTGATGCTCGCGGGCGCGACGGCGGTCGGTGTGGGCGCGGCAAACCTGGTCGAGCCGTATGCCTGCAAGCACATCATTGAAACTCTGCCGGACGCGATGGCGCGCTTCGGCATCGACAATCTCAGGGACATCATAGGAGGAGCACATCATGGGTAAGGACGTTATCATTGCGCTGGATTTTGACAGCCGGGAAAAGACGCTCGCATTTCTCGACCTCTTTCAGGACGAGAAGCCGTTTGTGAAGATCGGCATGGAGCTGTTTTATGCCGAAGGGCCGGACATCGTGCGCCAGATCCACGCGCGCGGCCACAGGATCTTTCTCGACCTCAAACTGCACGACATCCCGAACACGGTGAAAAAGGCGATGGCCGCGCTCTCGGCGCTGGATGTGGATATCATCAACCTCCACGCTGCCGGCACGAAGGCCATGATGAGCGCCGCGCTCGAGGGACTGACCCGGCCGGACGGCACGCGCCCGCTGCTCATCGCCGTGACGCAGCTGACCTCCACGGATCAGGAGCGCATGGACCGGGAGCTGCTCATCCACGCGCCGATCGACGAGGTCGTGCTGCACTATGCGCGCAATGCGCGCGATGCCGGTCTTGACGGCGTGGTCTGCTCCCCGCTGGAGGCGGGCAGCATTCATGCGCGCTGCGGCGCGGACTTTCTGACCGTGACGCCCGGCGTGCGCTTTGCCGACGGGGAGAGCGGCGACCAGAAGCGCGTCACGACGCCGGAGCGCGCCCGGGAGATCGGCTCGGACTACATCGTCGTCGGCCGCCCGATCACGCAGGCGGACGACCCCGTCGCTGCCTATCGCCGGTGCGTGGCCGCGTTCGTCGGCTGAGCGCCGGATCAGAGACTTTTTCAACAGGAGGAACTGCTATGGATATCAAACACGAAGTTGCGCGCAGCCTGCTCTCGATCGAGGCGGTGTTCCTGCGCCCGCAGGAGCCGTTCACGTGGGCCAGCGGCATCAAGAGCCCCATCTACTGCGACAACCGCCTCATCCTGACCGCGCCCGAGGCGCGTGATCTGGTCGAGCGCGCCATCGCCGAGACGGTCAGGCGCGAGTATCCGCAGGCGCAGGTGCTCATGGGCACGGCCACGGCCGGCATCGCCCACGCCGCCATCGCCGCGCATCTGCTCGGTCTGCCGATGGGCTATGTCCGCTCGAGCAGCAAGGATCACGGCCGCCAGAACCGCATCGAGGGCAAGCTCGTCCCGGGGCAGAAGGTCGTGGTCGTCGAGGATCTGATCTCCACCGGCGGCAGCGTGCTCGACGCGGTGGACGCGCTGCGTGAAGCCGGCGCGGAGGTGCTCGGCGTCGTGAGTATCTTCACCTACGGCATGAAAAAGGGCGTGGAGCGGCTCGCCGCAGCGCAGGTCAGAAACGTGAGCCTCACGGATCTGGACACCGTCGCCAGCACGGGCGCACAGGAGGGCTACATCACCGAGGACGACGTCGCGCGGCTGCTGGCCTTCCGCGAAAACCCCTCCGACGAGAGCTGGATCCAGGCAGAAAGTCAGGCGTGATATGAAGCATCTGATCGACATTATGCAGTTGACCCCGCAGGAGATCATGGAGCTCATCGACACCGCCTGCGCGATCATGGAGCACCCCGAGCAATATGCCCACAAGTGCGACGGGAAGATCCTCGCCACGCTGTTTTTCGAGCCGTCCACGCGCACGCGCCTGAGCTTCGAGAGCGCGATGCTCTCGCTCGGCGGCAAGGTGCTCGGCGTCGCCTCGGCAGAGAGCTCGTCCGCCTCCAAGGGCGAGACCGTCGCGGACACCGTGCGCGTCGTCAGCTGCTACAGCGACATCATCGCCATGCGTCATCCCAAGGAGGGCGCGCCGCTGGTCGCGTCCATGCACGCGCAGGTCCCGGTCATCAACGCGGGCGACGGCGGACACAACCACCCCACGCAGACGCTGACCGACCTCATGACCATCTACCGCGAAAAGGGTCGGCTGGACGACCTGACGATCGGCCTGTGCGGCGACCTGAAGTTCGGCCGCACGGTGCACTCGCTCGTCGCCGCTATGAGCCGCTGCACGGGCATCCGCTTCGTGCTCATCTCCCCGGAGGAGCTCAAGCTCCCGCGCTACGTGAAGGACGAGTATCTCAAAAAGCCCGGCGTCCCCTACACGCAGTCCACGTCGCTCGAGGCCGTGATGCCGGAGCTGGACGTGCTGTATATGACCCGCGTGCAGCGCGAGCGCTTTTTCAACGAGGAGGACTACCTGCGCCTGCGCGACAGCTATATCCTCACACCGGATAAGCTCGAGACCGCCAAGCCCGACATGAGCATCCTGCACCCGCTGCCGCGCGTCAACGAGATCGCCGCCGCCGTGGACAACGATCCGCGCGCCTGCTATTTCAAGCAGGTGAAAAACGGCCGCTATATCCGCATGGCGCTCATGCTCAAGCTGCTGGGCATCGACTGACGGGAGGAGAAACGTTATGCTTATTGATTCGATTCAAAACGGGATCGTCATCGACCACATCACGGCCGGCAAGGCCATGGAGCTCTACCAGATCCTCGGTCTGGACAAGCTCGCCTGCACCGTTGCCATCCTCAAAAATGTCACCAGCGGCAAGCTCGGCCGCAAGGACATCATCAAGATCGACGGCGAGATGGAGCTCGACTGGGACCTGATCGGCTATGTCGATCCGAGCATCACGGTCAACATCATCCGCGGCGGCGAGCTGCAGGAAAAGCGCACGCTCAAGCTGCCCGAGCGCATCCGCGGCGTGCTGCGGTGCAAGAATCCGCGCTGCATCACCTCGACCGAGCGCGAGCTGCCGCAGGAGTTCGTGCTCACGGATCGGGAGCGGCGCGTCTACCGCTGCCTGTACTGCGAGACCGAGGCAGGAAAGTGATCCCCCGGAAAATCTGATAAACCAAGCGGCGCGTCCGAAACCGGACGCGCCGCTTGTGCTTGCCGTCAGGCAAGCAGCCGGATGCCTTTGGTCATCAGGCTCAGCCCGAGAGCGACGATGAGGATCGTGCTGCCCTTGAGCAGATATTTGTTGTACCGCTTCGGGAGAAACGTCCCGAGCAGGCCGAACAGCAGCATAAAGACGCACGTGCCCGCGCCGAAGGCGAGCATGCTCACCGCGCCGCTTGCCCACGACCCGGACGTGGCGGCGAAGATCCACATCGACGACAGCGCGCTGCACGGCATCAGGCCGGTCAGTAGCCCGACGGCGAACGCCTTGCCCCGGAAGCGGCAGGGCCTGGTCAGCTCGGGACTGATCCGGCGCAGAAACGGCACGCCCCACATCCTGAGCCCGATGAGCACCACGAGCAGCCCGCTGACGGTCAGGAGCATAAAGGTAAGCTGCCGCCCATCTTGAGCGGCAGCTTGCTTTTTATAGAATCTACTATCCCTGATACCTTATTTTTTCAACCAGCGTTTCCTTTTTCAGATTACTGCTTAAAACGAGGGAAAGCACAATTTGTAGAATACCAACCAGAAGAATCATAACAAGAATCGGGATAAGAGGAACGTGATAAACGTTCATTCCAAAAATCCCATGATGCTTCGCATAGGAAAACAGTGCATAGCCAAGGGGCAGACCGGCAGCAAGTGCGACGCAGATGGTGCCAACCGTAAAAATCCGCCGCACTCCTGCTGGGAGCGCGGCGGAACTTTCTGGCGGATAGGGTGGGATTCGAACCCACGAGCCGCTTGCGCGACTACCTGATTTCGAGTCTTGTTCGCACTTGGCATTTCCGTGTCTGCTGTGGTCGGTGACGGCAGCTTTGGAAACGGCGAAAGCCCTTGTGCTGCAACGGATTTTGGACGCGCCGACCGGTATTGACCAGCTCCATATCAGAAAAAACCTGAGTTCAAATTGAAATGAGAAATGCCCCAAAACGACCAGCTTTTTGCACGCTGGCAAGAAAATACGCAAGAAGAAAGCCCTTGTCCGGTATGGCTTTGCGAGCGGCCTCCCGGATAAATGCAAGAAAAACCGGCTCAAAACAAATCACACGAAGCACCCTTTCGGACCGAAACACAGAAAGGAGTCTTCGTTATGAAATACGACGCCAAGGAATTCAAAAGATACCCAGAGATTATGAGCAAGGAGCAGATGCGGATCGCCTGTCACATCAGCAAACGGACGGCTCTCTATCTTCTCCAATTCAACCTGATTCCCCACACCTTCACCGGCAAGAAAACCCGCTGCTACGCCATCAAAAAGAGCGATGTGATCGCTTTTATGAACGACCGTGAGGTCAACCCGGAAAAATACATAGCGCCGAAGAACTGGTACAAATACGGAGGCGAAATAGTTCGGCCCTATAAAATTCGCATCCAACCGCCGTGCGCCAAGGACGAGAAGAAGCTCCGGCGCTACTATGAGAGCAAGCTGGCTGCGCTGCCGGATGTGATGGATGTGGCCGCCGCCGTGGACTTCACAGGCTATAACCGACGCACCGTCTGCCAATGGATTCGCGTGGGGAAGCTGAAGGCGCTGTCGCTGCTGCAGAAGTACATGATCCCCAAATGCTATCTCATCGACTGGCTCTGCTCAGACGATTACAACAACACAAACCGAAAATCCCGCCGGCATATCGATATGCTTTGGGAGGCGCAGAAATGGAGAGATTGATGCGGACATTTTCCCTTGTTTTCTCAAAAAGAGGCACAGGGGCATCATTCCCTTGGCGTCTGTTGAAAAAACGCCGATTCTGTGATACTATAATAACAATAAGCCGAGCGTTTGCTGAAGCCACCGAAAAGCCGGGAGGGAACAAAAATGAGCAGTAATTTCCTCAACGATGAAAACAAGGGCGATATCATCATTTACCAGTCTGAAAGCGGCGAGACAAAAATTGATGTCCGGTTTCAGGATGAAACTGTCTGGCTGACACAGGCACAGATGGAGGAGCTTTTCCAATCTTCCCATGCAAATGTGGTTGAGCACATCAAAAACATCTATTCCGAAGGTGAGCTGGACGAAAGTTCAACCTGTCGGAAATTCCGACAAGTTCGCCGCGAGGGAAATCGCAATGTGGAGCGCGAAAGACTATATTATAACCTGGACATGATCATCTCTCTGGGCTATCGCATCAGGTCCTCCATTGCAACGCAGTTCCGCCGCTGGGCTACCGAGCGCTTGAAGGAGTACATGATCAAGGGCTTCGCCATGGATGATGAGCGCCTGAAGAATCTCGGCGGCGGCAGCTATTGGAAGGAGCTTCTTGACCGCATCCGGGACATCCGTTCCTCCGAAAAGGTGATGTACCGTCAGGTCCTCGACCTCTACGCTACTAGCGTGGACTATGACCCCAAAAGCGCCGAGTCGGTGGCTTTTTTCAAAATGGTGCAGAACAAGCTGCACTATGCCGCCCATGGCCATACCGCCGCAGAGGTGATTTTTGAGCGAGCCGATGCCGAAAAGCCATTTATGGGGCTTACCGCATTTTCCGGGGATTTTCCCACGGCGAAGGATATTGCTGTTGCAAAGAACTATCTCTCTGCGGACGAACTGAAGATACTGAACAATCTCGTTTCCGGATATTTTGACTTTGCGGAAATTCAGGCGATGCGCCGCCGGCCCATGTGCATGAGCGATTATGTAGAGAACCTGGACCGCATCCTTGCCTCCACCGGAGAAGCCCTGCTTACCGACGGGGGAACCGTAAGCCACACGCAGGCGATGGAGCAGGCAAAGGCGGAATACAGGAAATATCAGGTGCAGAATCTTTCTCCCGTGGAGGAGGAATATTTGCAGACCATTCGCAGCATCGAGAAGGCGGCAAAAGAGGGCGAAAAACGCTGACTCTGAAATGCCTTCACAGGGAAGTGATCCTCTTTGGGCCGGTATACTGCGGGTATGGATAGGGGCTGTCGTAAATATTCACAGGAGATTGTATATGGGTAACGAACAAGCGGAGATCGATGGCCTCCGCTTGCTTTATATGTTGGCTTCTGTAATTAGTCTGGAATCGATTCCTTGATTAAAGTCGACAATGCGCTTCCTTTTTGATGGTTTATGAGCCCCACGCCAAAGATGCAGACCTACTCTGGGCATGTGGCTTATGTGCGGGATTCACCGGGATCGACAACTACATACAGAAAGAAAATAAGGGCTTATCGGCTGACAGCGCTCTACCATGCGCTGTTGACGATAGGCCCTTATTATCCTGCTGCCGGACTGGCACCGTGAGATATGGCGTTTTACGGTCAAAAGAATGCGTTTCACCGTGAAACGCATTCATGAGGAAAAAACAGATTTCTTTTTGTCTCTCTCAATATATCTCGATATCTCATGTACCGAGGTATCATAAGTTTTGCGGAAAAGATTTATTCCGGCTCTTTTACTAGATATTCAGCCAAATAGGCTGGGACACAGTTGATCCAGAAGGTATACAGCCAGTCGACCTGAATGGTTTTGGAATCCAGATAATACTTTTCAAAATAGCGCGTAATACCACACATGAAGAAACGGAGCACTTCTCTCAATTCCGGCGTTATCGCACCCGGAAAATGGTTCCATTTCAGCAGCCTTACAAGATCCTCAACGCCCTTGTTTTCTATTTCGGAGCGCAGGTCATTCTGCCCGTAATAGGATAGAGCGTTTCCGAAGCCCTTGAGGGTGCCGTTATAAAGAAAGTTGTCCTTGCAGCAAGTAAAAAACGTTTCGAGAGAGTTTCGCTTCCCATCCGTATACCACAGAGGCTCGACAGTTATCCGATAGAGATAGGCAAGCAACTCGTTTTTATCCCGAAAGTGATTGTAAAACGTCCTGCTGCTAAGACCGGAGAGCCCCACGATATCCCCGACAGAAATACTCTCAAAGGAGTTGCTCTCAAGCAATTCCCTCAAAGCCAATGCAAATCTCTCTTTTGTTGATGGCAGAGCTTTCACGGTACCCCCCCCCAGTTTCTGTTAGCATAATAAAATTTTAACACAGTTTTTGCAGAAATACAAGAAATGAACGATTTGATAACGGCTCAAAACGGGAGAATTAAATTCAGAAAAAAGGATAATTATGAACTAATACAGAAAAGTGGAAGATTGTGAATGTATTTTGCCCCATGTTTGTTTTAAAATTAACACATCAAACGTGTGAGTCATGACGCACAACAAATCAATCAGACAGGAGGTAATTGAATTGGAGACATACAAGAGCAATTACATTCAGAAAAACTACGTGGAAGGCAAGGTCATTATTATCACCGGCGCCTCCAGCGGCTTCGGCAAGCTGACTGCAAAGCGAGCCGCAGAGATGGGCGGCAAGATCGTTCTGGCGGCACGCAGCGAAGAGAAGCTGAAGGAGACCGTGGCGGAGATCAAGGCGGCGGGCGGTGAGGCCAGCTACATCGTAACAGACGTGGCGAAAAAGGACGATGTTTTCGCAATGGCTAAATTCGCGGTAGATACCTACGGCAGGATCGATGTGCTTGTTAACAACGCCGGGACGATGCCGCTGGCCTTTTTCAGTGAGCATGAGCAGGCGCTGGACAAATGGGAACAGTGCATCGACATCAGCATCAAGGGCACTATTTTTGGCATCTCCGCCGTCTATGACCAGATGATCAAGCAGGGACAGGGACAGGTGATTAATGTCTCCTCCATCTACGCCAACTTCCCCGTTGCGGGCGCAGGCGTGTATCAGGTCGCAAAGATGGGCGTGCAGTATCTGGCGGAATCTCTGCGCAGCGAGTGTCAGGGCAAAATCAAGGTCACGACCATTAAGCCCACCGGCTTTATGAAGACCAACCTTTCCAGCAGCGTGGTCGATCAGATGGCAATGATGCCCGCAGTGGCAGGCCCCCTTGAAATCCTCAGCAACTGGGTAGAAGAGACTCCGCTGCGTCCCGATTTCCATGACATCAACAGCATGACCTACAACGATCCTGATCCACAGGTCTTGGCGGACAATATTATTTATGCCATCAATCAGCCTTGGGGTGTCAGCATCGGTGATCTGACCGTGCGCGCTTCAGGCGAATCCTTTGTCATTTGATTAGGAGGTGTTTCGATGAACAGCTATAGAACCGAAAACTACATAAAAGACAAGGTCATTGTCATCACCGGCGCTTCCAGCGGTTTCGGCAAAGAGACCGCAAAGAAGGCCGCCGAGTTGGGCGGAAAGGTCGTTCTGGCCGCGCGGCGTGAGGAATTGCTCCGGGAAATTACGCAGGAGATCCGTGAAAGCGGCGGCGAGGCTTCCTACATCAAGACCGATGTTCGTGTGAAAGATCAGGTCAATGCCATGGCGAAGTTCGCCGTGGACACCTACGGACGCATTGATGTGCTGGTCAATGATGCCGGCACAATGCCGCTTGCCTATTACAGCGAACACGCAATTGCCATGGAAGCATGGGAGCAAAGCATTGCTACCGCGATCAATGGTACACTGTACGGCATCGCGGCGGTCTATGACCAGATGATTGAGCAGGGGCAGGGACATATCGTGAACATTTCCTCCATCCTCGGCAACTATCCCGTGAGCGGTTGCGGGGTCTATAATGTGACAAAGGCCGCCGTCAGAATGCTGGGCGACAGCCTGCGCGTAGAATCCCGCGGGAAAATCAAAGTTACCAACATCAAGCCCACATCCGTGGCAAATACGGGTCTGGTCTCTACAGAAGTAGATTATAATGCAGGTCTGTCCGGCATTTACGGGAAAATCATTGACGCATTTATGGGGTTGGCGATCCCCGATCGTCTTGACACGGAGAGCATCCATTGCTTTGACTTTTCTCCGTCTATTCTGGCGGACAACATCATTTACGCCATTGACCAGCCTTGGGGCGTGAATATCAGTGAGCTGACTGTCCGCGCTTCCGGTGAAGCCATGTTTGTATAAGGAGGTCACATCATGAGCCATAAATTTTTGGAGCCTATTAAAATCGGTAATCAGACCGTGAAAAACAGAGTGATGTTCCTTGCGATGGCAAAGAATATTTCTAATTTCGACGACAGCGTATCCGCAAAAGACATCGCCTATGTGGAATCGGTCGCCGCGGGCGGCGTGGGGCTTCTTGTTCCCGGCGCAATGATCGTAGACCCGGAGTGGCCTTCTGTGCTGCCCTTGCAGCCGGGCATTTATGATGACCGCTTTATCCCCGGGCTTCGCAGGCTGGTGCTTGCTGCCCATAAGTACGACGCAAAGATCCTGTTCCAGCTTTGGCATCCCGGCGCAACCAACTATTCCGGCATTGATCCGAAGACTGTGGACGAGCTGACGAAGGACGAGATCCACGCCATTCAGGACAAGTTTGTGGCCGCTGCCAAGCGTGCTATGGCCGCCGGTGCGGACGGCATCGAGTTCCAAACCTGTCATGGCTATCTGGCCTGCCAGTTCATTTCTCCTCTGTTCAATCACCGCACTGATGAGTACGGCTGGAATAAGGTAGAGGATCGCACCCGTTTTGCCACGGAGATTTTGACCCGCATCCGCAAGGTCATCGGACCGGATAAAATCATCTCCGTGAAAATGCAGGGCTTTGACTACCCCAAGAGTGAAGGTCCCAACGGCAACGACGGAATCACGCCGGAACAGGCCGCCGAGGTCGCTCCCTATCTGGAAAAGGCCGGTGCGGATATGATTGCAGTGTCCGCCGGCGGCACAATATATCATCAGGACGATATTATGTCCGGCGATGTGCATCGTGCCGAAGGCTGGAAGGTTCCTGCTGCTACCATGGTCAAGAATGCTGTTTCCGTTCCCGTAGTAGCTACCGGCAGCATCCGTCACCCGGATTTCGTGGATCAGATCATCAATGACGGCAAGTGCGACATGGTCGGCATGGGCCGCGGCATTCTGGCTGAGCGCGAATGGGTAAAGAAGTGTGCCGAAGGTCGCGAGGATGAGCTTCGCTACTGCATCTCCTGCATGAATTGCTTCAATGTCAATCCGTTCAGCTATGAGCAGACGAACTGCTCCGTGAACCCCTTTGCCCTGCGCGAAGGCTCCAAGCGCCCCATCGTTCAGGACGGGGACGGCCGTCTGGTGGCGGTCATCGGCGCAGGCCCCGCGGGCATGGAAGCTGCGGTCACGCTCAAACAGCGCGGCTTTGACGTGGTGGTGTTCGACAAACGCGATGAGATCGGCGGTAACCTCCATGTTGCAAAGAAGCCCCCCTTCAAGGGCAAATTTGAGTGGGCTATCGACTATTATAAGTCCATGGCAAAGAAGCTGAATATCACGATGAAGCTGGGGAAGGAGGTCACGGCGCAGGAGGTTCTGGCTCTCAAACCCCATTCCATTCTGGTTGCAACCGGCAGCAACGTCATTTCCATCCCACTCGAGGGGCTGGATCAGGTACAGACGGTTCAGGCGCACGACGTGCTTGCCAACGACATGCAGTTTGCAAACAAGAAGGTCGTTGTCATCGGCGGTGGCATTACCGGGCTGGAGACTGCGCTGTATATCAACCGTCAGGGCACTAATCAAGTTTCCGTGGTGGATATGCTGCCCGAATGGCCGGTGGATATGCTGGATATGCGCTATCAGAACGAAGCGCTGCTGGAGGTCCGCCACTGCAACGATCAGGGTGTTGCCCTATTTTATAATAACAAGGTTGTGAAATTTGCCGACGGCAAGCTGTTCATTGAGAGCACCAAGGACGGCGAGGTGAAGGAGCTTCCCGCAGACGTGATCGTTCTGTCCGTGGGTGTGAAGCCCAACGACGCACTGTGGCAGGAGCTGCTTGCTTCCGGCCATCCCAGCGTCTGGAAGGCGGGCGATGCCATCGCCACCGGCAAGATCAACAAGGCAGTCCTCCACGGCAGCAAGTTCGGCTACAGCCTGAACTGAAGCATAGTAAGGCGCTGTTCTTGCACACCCTTTAAAAAGATACGATAATCAACATGGCAATGCCCGGCTCCAAAACAGAGCCGGGCATTGTGCTGCATATTGCTTTACCAGCTTTTACGGTAAGCCGGGGCGACGTCGTATAAAATCTCCATATCCTTTCTGGTTTTCTCCCGATAGGAAAAAGCCCCTTTTCTCCGGCACCATTCATATTGAGCGGAGATCGCGACCTGAATCCCCAATGAAACAAGCTCAGCTGCGTTTCCCTTGTTTCGGATAATACCGGATTTCTGACAGTTCCCGATGAGCTTGACAAACCAGTCGTTGAAGACATAAACGGCGTCCATAATGCCGATGGAACGCTCCAACTCCGCTTTCAGCAACTCCAGCATAAGCTGGTAACCGCCGCGTTCAGACAGCTCCACGTAATAATTGAACAGAATCATGACCCGCTCAAAGTCATTTTCTGCGGCGATAAAGGAGGAGAAGTCTTCTTTAAACTGGTTCTGAAAGTCATTGAGAATAAAGCCGATGATCTGATCCTTATTGGAAAAAATCGAATAGAAGGTCACACGGGAGACACCGGCCTGCTCACAGATGCTGTTAACGGAGACAGACTCGTAACCCTTTTTACGAAATAATTCCATTGCCGTATCGGCAATCAAACTTGCCGTTTGGTGTTTGCCGGTCATCTTTGTCCCTTCTTTTCAAAAAATCTATGCTTACATTTTAGCATATTTGTAAAGCTGTTTCAAGCACAATGAAATTCTTCGTATGCAAAACACATACATGGTTTTTGTGACAATTTTAGAATGCTTTTCGCCGATATTGACATTTTTCGGCGATAATCTAAAATGAAAACAGCTTAGACATTTAATTAACAAATCAAGGAGGAAAAAGAGAAGTGGCACTGCTGAACTACAAGAAAGGAAAGACCGTGTCCTTTCAGGGGAAGGGAGAAAAAGCAAAACCCGTTTCCCTCGCCCAGTACATTATGCACTATGCCTACGGGGCGAGTGAGCCGACCATCCTGAAGACCGGCGATATCTTGATGCGCGGCTATGAGGGAGCGACGACGGAGGAGAAGCGGGAGTTTTATAAAAAGCTGATGGCTAAAATGGAGAACACCTCCAAGACCGGCAACTACTTTCTCCCGCATGGCATTATCCTAAGCCAAAAGGCTGCCGAAAACGTCATAGACTTTGTCTATACAGTAGAAGTCGGCGCAGGTGCGCACGTTTCCGCAGGCCCCTGTATCTGCGAGGTGGCGCTCAAGAAGTATCCGGAGGGCGTGACAGAGCCGGAGATCAAGGATCTCACACTCTATTACGGCGCGGACATCTATGAGAACCTGCCGCTCGGTCATCATCCTGTGACAAAGGAGGAGGCAAAGGAGATCCTTGCCGACATGCACAAAAAGGGCTATGTCCACAATGTCCTTTACATGTTCGGCAAAAAGTCCGGTGCGTTTGTCATGTGCAACTGTGACAGGGAGGTGTGCGCGGTCGTCAAGGGGACGCGCATCCTCGGGCCGGGGATCAACTGCGAAAAAGGCCCGGAGGTGATCAAGCGCGACAGAAGCAAATGTCTGGGCGCGCAGGAGTGCGGAATGTGCGTGAAGCGCTGCCCCTTCGGCGCAAATAAGATCAAGGACGGCATGGTCATTTTTGACAAGGAAAAGTGCATGGGATGCGAGCTGTGCGTCGCCACCTGCAAGGGCTGCGCCCGGGAGCTGGAGGAGCGCAAGGATTATGGCTATGATGAAGTAATGCATAGGGAGCTGCTGCTGGCCGGAAAGTACGGAAGACCCGAGCTGGACACGGTCACCCTTGAAGATAACAACAGGGAGGAATAAAAAATGGACTATTCAATGCTTCTCTCGCCGATGAAGATCGGCAATCTGGAAATCAAAAACCGCACGGTCATGACCGCCGCCGAGTTCAGCATGGGTCAGGCCAACGGCAAGCCCACGGAAAAGCTCATGGACTACTATGAGGAGCGGGCCAAGGGTGGCGTGGGACTGATCATCCCGGGGATCTGCCGCGTCAACGACATGTACGCGACATCTTCCTTTACCCAGCTTGCGATGAGCCATGACTACCATATCGAGCCGATGCGCGAATTCGTGGGGAGAATCCACAGGCACGGCGCGAAACTCGGCATCCAGCTGCACCACCCCGGCCGTCAGGGCTATGCCAGCAGCGTGAATTCCCTTCCGATGATCCTGCCGCTGGTGGAGAAAAAGCCGGAAATTATGGAGATGCTCTACAAGGCGACGCCTACGATGATGGCGCTGGAGGAGAAGGGAATCTGCCAGCCGGTCGCCGCCCCGTCCGTTTGTGAGCGCAGCTATCATGTCCCAAGCCCGATGCGCGCGATGACAAAGTTCGAGGTCAAGAGAACGATTCAGGATTTCATCGACGCAGCGGTCCGCTGCAAAAAGGCAGGCGTTGACCTCGTGGAGCTGCACGCGGCCCACGGCTATCTGATCCAGCAGTTCCTTTCCCCAAACACCAATCACCGCAAGGATGAGTACGGCGGGAGCTTTGATAACCGCCTGCGCTTTATCAGCGAAATCATCACCGGCATTAAGGCCGCCTGCGGAAAGGACTATCCGCTGATGGTGCGCCTGTCTGCCGACGAGATGTATGACCGGATCGGTAAGCCCGGAAAGGGCTATGATCTGGAGGAAGGAAAGCGGATCGCAAAACGGCTGGAAGAGCTGGGTGTTGACGCGATCAACGTATCCTCCGCCTGCTATGATACTTACAATTATTGGCTTGAGCCCACGTCCTTTGAGCCGGGCTGGCGGGCCTATCTGGCAAAGGCGATCAAGGAGACCGTCAAAATCCCTGTGTGCGCGGCCAACTTCATGCGCTCTCCCGATCAGGCGGAGCGGCAGCTTGAGGAGGGAGTGCAGGACTTTATCGGCTCCGCCCGCACCTTTATCTGCGACCCCTACTGGGTGAAGAAGACGGAGGAGGGACGCACCAACGAGATCAAGCGCTGCATCGGCTGCCTCAACTGCATCGAGAGCTTCACCTACGGGGCATTGAGCGGAAAGAACGGCGAATGCGCGCTCAATCCCGCGGTCGGACAGGAGCGGTTTTTCGCCAACATGCCGAAGGACGGCGAGGGGCGCAGGGTCGTTGTTGTCGGTGCAGGCCCCGCCGGTTTGATGGCGGCGGAGATCATGGCGAGGCGCGGCTTTGCCGTGACCGTTTTTGAGAAAGAAGAGAAGGCCGGAGGACAGGTGAAGACCGCCTCGACCTGCCTGCTCAAAGGTAAGCTCTACTGGTCGATCGAAGACCTGATGGCAAACGTGGAGAAGCTCGGCGTAGAGGTAAAGCTCGGCACGGAGGCCACGGAAAAGGCCATCGCCAAACTCAAGCCCTATGCCGTCGTCATCGCGACGGGCGGCGTCCCGGTAAGACCGCGCTCAATCAAGGGCATCGACCTGCCCAATGTCTGCACTGCGCCGGAGATCATTATGGGTGAGAAGAAGATCAGCGGCAAGATCGTCGCGGTGATCGGCAGCGGCATGACGGGGCTTGAAACAACGGAGATCCTCAACGAGAGCGGAAACCATGTGGTCGTCGTTGAGATGGCGGAGGAGATCGCACCGGGTACTTGGTTCCAGCTGAAGGATGACGAGCTGAGCCGGATTCAGAAATACGACACGGAGTTTATGCCGGGCAAGCGCCTGATGAAGATTACGGAGGACAGCGTGATCCTCGAGGACGTCAGAACCAGTATGCTGACCACGGTGACGGTTGACGAGGTCGTCTTGTCTCTGGGCGTCCGCCCGGTAAACGCGCTGGCAAAGGCGCTTGAAAATCAGTACCCGTATGTGGTAACGGTCGGAGACGCGTGCAAGAGCGGGAGGATCGCGGATGCGGTACACAGCGCGTATGACGCGGTCATGCGCATTAAGTAAGGAAAGAGGGGTTTGAAATGAAGAAAACATATAAGGCGCTTCTCTGCGGCGCGGCGGCTGTCGCGGCGGTCGGTATCGCATACGCAATGGACGAGCGCTTCTTTGAAAAGGCAAAGGATAAGCTTACGGTATTCAAGTGCCGCGCGAACAGCAAAATCATGGAGCAGGCGCTCCCGCTTACGGACGCCATGTTCCCCGGCCCGAAGGTGGTAAGCGGAGCGGACAGCGCAAAGAAGATCCCGGAGGTACTCAAAGAGCTGAACGTGAACAAGGTCATGATCGTGACCGGCCCAACCGTCGGCAGAACCATTGTCCCGCCCATCGCGGAAAATCTTGAGCGCCATGGTATTGGCTACACGATCTATGATCAGGTGGAGGCAAACCCCTCGGTGAAGACGGTGGAGGCGATCCGTGCGCAGTATCTGGAAAACGGCTGCGACGGCTTCCTCGCGATCGGGGGCGGCTCCCCCATGGACGCCGCCAAGGCGGCAGCGGCGCGCGTTGCCAAGCCCAATACGCCGATCGGGAAGATGGCGGGCCTGATGAAGGTCATGATAAAGGTCGCTCCGATCGTTGCCGTCCCCACCACGTCCGGCACGGGCAGCGAGGTCACAATGGGCGCTGTGATCTCCGATCATGACGAGCGCCACAAGTACGCGATCATGGATCCCAACCTCGTCCCCAAATATGCCGTTCTCGACCCGAAGCTGACGGTGTCCATGCCGAAATTCGTCACCGCGACGACGGGTATCGACGCGCTGACCCATGCGGTAGAGAGCTATGTCACGTGGGCGTATAACAACAACGCCAGCAACCGCAATGCGGAGGAAGCGGTGGTAAAGATATTCAGAAATCTCAAGCGCGCCTATGAGGACGGGAACGATCTGGAGGCCCGCGAGGCCATGCTCATCGCCTCCTATAAGGCAGGGCTTGCCTTCAACCACACCGGCGTCGGGTATGTTCACGCGATTGCCCACGCAATGGGCGGCATCTATAACACCGCGCACGGGCTCGCGAACGCGGTCATCATGCCGATTGTTCTGGAGGACTACGGCACGGCAGTCCATCCCCAGCTTGCGCATCTTGCGGAGATTACCGGCGTGAAGACGACCGGCAGCGACGCAGAGAAGGCAAACGCCTTTATTGCTGCGATCCGTCAGATGAACAGGGAGATGGGGCTTCCCACGGGCTTTGACTTCATCGAGCAGAAGGACTTCCCGCAGATCATCAAGTGGGCGCTGGCAGAGGGCAACGGAACCTATCCCGTGCCGGTAATCTACAATGAGGCGCGCATGAGGCATGTCCTCAACCGCATCGTTCTGGAAGCCTGAACATGCACGAGCTGGGTCTGATTATAGACGTCGTCGAGAAGGTTGACCGGATCGCCGAAGAACAGAACCTTAAGAAAATTGATAAGGTGGTTCTTCAGGTGGGCGAAGCGTTTTCCGTTGTCCCGCAGATGATGAAAGCTGTGTACAGGCGTTCCATACCGGGGACCCGGCTGGAAGGCTCCGCACTGGAGATTGAAATCATAGAAGCCTCAGCAAAGTGCCGGAACTGCGGAAGCGTCTTTAATCCCTTCACCTGCGACGCACAGTGCCCCTGTTGTCAGGAGAGCGAATATACCGTGCTCTCCGGGAAAGAGTTCTTAATTAAAGAGATACTGGCTTGTTAGCCGAAGCTCCCCGGGCAGGCCGCTCGGGGAGCTTTGCAAAAAGGAGGACAAGATTGTTATGGAAAATTATCGAGTGATAGAGATCAAGCAGAGCGTATTTGCGGACAATGATCAGGACGCAAACAGGCTCAGGCAGGAGCTGAAGGAGAACAAGACCTTCCTACTGAATTTGATGTCATCCCCAGGCAGCGGCAAGACAACAACATTGAAGCAAACGATTTCCCGCATGAAGAATAAGTACCGTATGGCGGTTATGGAGGCGGATATCGACTCGGACGTGGACGCTGCGGCTATTGCGGATACGGGGATCAGGACGATTCAGCTCCACACCGGCGGCATGTGTCACCTTGACGCCGACATGACCCGGCAGGGATTGAGAAGCATGGGAATCCAGAATGTGGATATTGCCATCCTTGAAAATGTGGGAAATCTTGTGTGCCCCGCGGAATTTGATACGGGCGCGGTAAAGAACGCCATGATCCTTTCCGTGCCTGAGGGGCATGACAAGCCGCTGAAATACCCGCTTATTTTTCAGGTCTGCGACGCACTTATCATCAACAAAATTGACGTTCTGCCATATTTTGATTTTGATTTGGAAAAGGTTATTTCTTATGCGCATATGAGAAATCCGGAGTTAAAGATATTTCCCATTTCCGCAAAGACCGGCGAAGGGGTCGACACATGGTGCGAGTGGCTCAGTCAAGAAGTGAATCTATGGAAAAGTAAATAGGAAACGAATTGATTTCTGCACTTGCTCAGTTTTGAACAAGTGCATTTTTTATTCAAGTGCAAATGCCTATTGAATCGGTTTATACTAGACACTCGTAAAAAGGTTTAATTATAAACCTTTGGAATACTGGCAGATCTGCGATGTAATTGGAATTCGGTTTACCCGTGTGGTCAAGACAGCTTTCTGGATTAAAAGACTTAGAAACACCGATTACCCAACTGTAATTGTGCTTGATTTTTTGAAGTGTTCTCAAATCTTCTCGCCCAGATTTCATAATCTTATATTCAAGGGAACCATCCTTAGGCAAGTAGGCATCTTGCCCCAAACGCTTGTCTCTGACCAGCTCAGCAAACATCCGTTTTTCCGCTTCAACCATATAGTCTTGTATAACGCCGACGGTCAAGTTCTCAAGTTTGGTACCGGGAGATGGACGGTAAACCAATCGAATCATAACTATACTTATATGTGTGGTAGCTTTTCCCCTTGGTTTCCTTTTCGATGATCTCCATTACTTTGGGCATTATCCTTGCCTCCTCAACTATCCATTATTGATAACACTTGCTTAGTAGCTGTGGATAATAGCTATATGCTATGGCTTAAATTATAAGCGAGTTTTTTTGTTTTTTTAATTCTATACCCACCAGGACAACAGATAGCACAAACGCTGAAAAATCAGCAACAGGCCCCGCTAGCAATACTCCCATAATTCCGAAACGAAGCGGGAGCAGCAGGGTAAGCGGAATCAAGAAAAAGGTCTGCCTTGTTAATGCCAACAGAGCACCTCTTAACGATTTTCCTATTGCGGTAAAAAAGCTGGAAGAAAGCAACTGCACACCATTTACCAACACCATGAAAAGATAGGTACGCATGAACAAAACAGCAAATTCAAAATACAGCTCGTCCCCGTCTCCGAATAGTGAAATGATAGATTGCGGGAAAAATTGAAATGCGATAAAAGCAATAGTGGAAACAACAAGATTCCACTTTATTGCAAGCATGTAAGCCTCCCGTACCCGATGATATTGCCTTGCTCCATAGTTGAAACCGATAATCGGCTGTGTCCCTTGCGAGATTCCTACAACAATCGCAAGGATTATGGCATTTGTTTTCATAACAATTCCGCAAGCTGCCAAGGGAATATCCGTTCCATATTTTGTTAATGCGCCGTAATAAGTCAACGAATTGTACTGAATGATTTGAATCACGGTAACTGCAATCTGGTTTGAGCTGCTGCTGATTCCCATGCTGCAAATTTTCATGCTTTCTTTGATGTCCAATAAAAACGACTCTTTTTCAAAATGGATTGTTTGGAAACGCCATAGATAACGGAGTGCGAGTATGAAGGAAAAAATTTGCCCAATAACTGTTGCCCAAGCTGCGCCGGCAATTCCCCAATCGCAAACAAAAATAAAAATGGGGTCAAGAATGGTATTGATAATAGCTCCCACAACCATGCAGACCATTGAATACTTTGGTTTTCCATCTGCTCGAATCAAATTGCTCATACCATTCGTTACAATGAGAAACGGCATTCCAATCAATGTTATGCTGGCATACTGCTTTGCATATGGAAATACATCTGTCGTTGCCCCAAATGCCTTTAGGAGCAAAGACAGAAAAGTTTCTCCAACCAGCAAATAAATAATTCCGAAAATTCCCATCAGAACAATACCATTTCCCGCTGCTTTGGCGGCAGCTTTCGGCTCTTTGCATCCAAGACAGAGGGAAACACGGGAAGCACTGCCAATTCCGACCAGTAGTGCAATGGCAAGGCAGATGGTAGAAAACGGGTAGGCAACATTGGTTGCTGCATTTCCCAAATAACCGACCCCTTGACCAATAAAAATCTGATCCACAATATTGTAGATTGAGCCGACAAGAGACGCCACAATACTGGGAACAGCAAAATTTTTCAACAGCTTTGGAATTTTTTCATAGCCCAGAGGATTTTCAGTCATTGAACTCCTCCCCCTTTTTCTCTATATGGAGTTCCGATGTGATATTTCTGCCCGCCTGTATTAAGAAATCCATAAAAAGGTTCTGCTCGGATTCGCTCATACCTTGCAATAAAAGAGCTTCTGTCTTTTCACATACCGTCTGCACCTCATCAATTACAGACAGCGCACGTTCCGTAGGATACAGCTTACACGTCCGCTTATCCTTATCATTTGGGGAACGCATAATCATTCCCTGCTTTTCTAATGCCGCAACTGTCCGTACAATATTGCTCGGATGAACATAAAACATATCCATTAAAGAATCCTGTAAAATGCCAGGCGAACGACAGATTTTAATCAAAAACATATATTGGCTGTTGTTGATTCCAAAGGGGGCAAGCTGTTTATCCAAATAGATTTTGTAAAATCGGTCTGTTACGGAAAGCCATTTTAATAGTTGCATAGATATATTCCTCCTAACCACCAGTATTATAACGCAATATGCGTGCGCACGCAACTACATTTAACATTATATCTCCCGCTTTGTCCTCCTAAACACAAATCAATTCTACATCAGTGATTATCGGAAACGTGTACGGCGTATGCTGCCCAGTGAACATCTCCACGGAACACATCGAATTTTCACGGCTTCGCAAAATGGAAAGTGTCACCTTATGAACAGCCCCTTGCCGAGAGAAAAATAAATCGCTGGAAACGGGAACGCCCCCGGCACTGTGCGTCTGGCACAGTGTCGGGGGCGTTTTTCACAAATGCAAACTATCCTCGTTTTAGCTCAATACCGACATTGCCGTCTTCATCGATCTGTAAGGTCATGTGCTTGATGTGCTTTTCATAGAATTGCCGCCGTTCAGCCGGAGACATATCAATGCGTGTATTTCTCAATGCAGCGTCAAACATATCGTTGACATTCAGGTGAACGGAGTTGTCAATCCAGCGGTACATTTCCTTGAACAAAGCGTTCTTTTTGATGTCCTCGCTATTGCCGGAATAAAAGTCATCCAGATAGCAGTAGAAGATACCGGAATCAGCAAGGGCTTCCTTCATGTCCGGTCCGCATTTCTCGCGCTCAATCATAACAAGGAAATGTGCATCTGGCAGTGACGAGATCAATCCCCAGTAATCGGAATCGCTGGACACGATAACGAAGGAATCCACATCGTTTTTATACGAAATCAATGCCGTCCGTAATGATAAGCTTGTGCCCTAACGTCAGATATCGGTTAATCTGATCCCTATACGGGGTAGTATCGAACGGCTCGTTGGATGGACCTTTCGCCTCAATATAGCCGTAAACACCAAGCGAGATGCGATCCTGTATTCTCCAGTCAGGCCGCCCCATTCTTCCTTGATTTCTCGGCTCAAGAATGATGTCGAAAGTACCTGCCGGGTTCAAGTCATGCGCTATCCTCCTAAACATTTCATGCATAGGGACGCGAAAAGAAAGCTCGGCTGTGTGCTGCCCTCCATGAAGAGCAGCTCTGTATTCGTTTTGGTAAGCCCGCAAATAAGCTCTGACGCTCGCATCAAACGGCATTTATTTCTCACCAACTTTCCGATAGCATTCGATGATACCTATACTGAAAAACCCAAAGCGACAGCTACTCGTCAATCATTTCCATAATGTCGTCAACGGTGCAATTAAGAGCCTTGCACACTTTGCATAGGACATCAGTGGTGACGTTATCCCCATGTGTCAACTTGTTCATTACATAATGACTAACGCCAGCCATTTCCTCAAGATCCTTCTTCTTTAGATCTCGGTCTATTAAGAGCTTCCATAATTTTTTATAACTCACAGTCATATAGCAAACCTCATTTACTTTATTGCTTGTGCCAATAGTATTGGGAGTGCCGCTTTTCAACATATAAATCTGTATTTTGATAATTATATCACAGCCCGCACAAAAAGTCCACATATTTCAACAAATGTTTTCGTTCGAAAACTCAATCAAGGTATAACGTCATAAGGACATACAAACCCTTCAATTTGGCAAATATTAACCTGCGTTTCTGAGGGAGTTTCTATGATGTCAAATCTGCAAATCTGTTTTTCGCACATTGGGCTTTTCCTTCGGGTTGCGCCATCATGTGGATGATGATAGAAACCCGCACGGCGGGCGCAAAAGGAGGAAGAATATGTACAACAGATTCGCAGAAAAGCGCAGGCGGTATCTGCGCGAGTACAGAGACGGCATCTACACGGGGATGCTGCTGACCGGCAAACTGGACGAGCATCTCAAGGAAATCGGCGACACTGCACAAGAAATGTTTGATCAGCTGGTCGAACAGATGAAGAAAGCCGAAGGTGTCACTGAGCGGCTGAAGACCGAGAATCAAATGGAATGGGTGGGACGGATGAACAGCATCTGCAGCCGTGCGGAGGAAGTTGTCCTTTCTGAGCTGGTTTATTGCTGAGGTGTGGTGATGTTCAAGTATAGAAGAAATCGAGTGTTAGCACTCTGCGCCGGCGAGCGACGGCTGCTGACAAAGGCCCTGTTGTCCTTTCGGAACAAGCTGGTAGCAAGCGGCAAGCCCACCGAGGATATCAATGAGCTGCTGATCCGGCTGCTACGGTAAAAAAGGAATACGAAAAACGAGCGTCTGCTTCTGAAAAGAGGCAGGCGCTTATTTTTATGGCATCAATTTTGCTGCCACACCGATGAAATCCGGAATGGACATGGCATCAATTTTGATGCCATAGACGAAAAATGGCTCCATTTCGGAGCCACGAGCAGTCCTGCATAGGAAAATGGCTCCGATTTGGAGCCAAAACAAAAAATTTTTCAGGGGGGTTAATTTTTCGGCCTTCTCACTGCCTACCAAGTGAGGGGAACTTTGAAAAAGCTCTGCACAAGCTCGGCTTTTTATAATTTACCAGCTCAAAAGAAAAAATTTTGAAAAGCAGCGGGAAAATCCGAAAAAAATTCGGCAAAGGGAAAGTGAGAGGAGCTTCTAAGCTTCCCCCGTGTACCTCGATAACTGAATAGCCGTTACCGAGACAGATATGACTGTGCGACGACCGCAAAAGAGCGAGCACGGCAACGCCGCGGAGACCCCGGGGCAGGCATATAAAAAACGATATCGGAAATACGGCGCCAAACCAAAAAACACAATTACCAGCGAAAGAAAGAAGGTGAAACACATGAACAAGCTACAACTGATCGATGCCGATACCCTGTATTACAAACCTCTTGCCCACCCCAAAATGCTCATCGACGGTGTTCTCTCCGACGGGCTCGCCATTTTAGCGGGTGACTCCAAGATCGGCAAGAGCTGGATGGTACTGTGGCTGTGCCTGCAAATCAGCCGCGGCGAGGCAGTGTGGGGGCTACCCACCAGAAAAACCGATGTGGTATATCTGGCCTTGGAGGACCGGGAATGGCGCGTTCAGCAGCGTATGCAGGAGCTGACGGATTCTCCGCCGGAGAATCTCCGCTTCGGCTTTTCCTGCGGGCAGCTGGGCGCGGAGCTGGAGGGGCAGATCGAGGAGGCTCTGCGGGAATTTCCCTCCACGGGCCTGATATTCATCGATACCCTCCAAATGGTGCGGGACAATGCTTCCGCAAAGGTCAATGCCTATGCCCAGGACTACAAGGATCTGTCCGGCCTGAAAAAGCTCGCCGATGACCACGGCATTTGCATCTTCGTTGTCCATCACACCCGAAAGGAGCGGGACAGCAGCAATATCTTCAACGACATGACCGGCTCCACAGGCATTTTGGGCGTGGCGGATACGGGGATGATTCTCCGCAAGGATGACCGCTTCGGCGATTGCGCCACCCTCTGCATTACAGGCCGGGATGTGGAGGAGAAAAAGCTGAAAATGCAGATGCGGGGCGTCCGATGGGAGATTACCGAGGCGCTCAGCGCCAAGGATTTGCGAAAGGAACGCATCCCGGACTTTGTTTTTCAGGTGGCGGATTTTCTCTTGGCGCATAGGCGGTTTCGGGGCACGGTGTCCCAGCTGCTTGCCGCCGTAGGTAATACGGAGCTGAAGCCCAACCTCGCCAGCAAGCATCTGACCCGCCATTACAGCGATGTGCTGCTGCCTCTGGGAATCACCTACGAGTATCGTAAAACGGCGGCTGCCCGGTTGGTGCTTTTGGAGCTGCATGACGGTGCTGACGGTTATGACGGTTCCTCCGGGAGCGAGAGACTTGTGTCACTGTGGAAACAGAATGACGGAACCTTCCGGCTTCCCCAAGCATCGTCACAAGCGTCATCTGCGTCATGGGAGGAGGCGGAGGACGATGAGGAATTGCCGCTTTAAGGGGTGCGGGGCTATACACCGCTTTTTATCCGTAAGGATAACGAGCATGGGATTTGTGTAGCCCTGCGGCACCCAAATCCCCCGTATCTGCCGATACGAAAGGGGCGCGCCCCTGTAACCCCGCTGAAAGGATGTGATATCTATGCGGAATCGAACAGAGGAAATCAATGTGCGAGTCTATAAAACCGAGAAGAATACCATTCGCAGAAAGGCAAAGAAATGCGGCATGAATATGTCGGAATATCTCCGAAGCTTGGGAACCGGCGCAGCAGTGAGAGAGGCTCCGCGCCGGGAGCTGATGCTGGCGTATCAGAAGCTGACAACGCTCCACGATACCGTCCGCTACGAGCTTGCCATGAGGGACTTTGACGAGGCTTTGACCGAGATCGAGAGCCTGCTTCTGCGCGCCTATCACGGGAAGGAGGATGCCGATGGCGGTGACGAAGATCTGGGCAATCCATGACAGCGTCAGCCGTGTGGTGGACTACTGCACCAACCCCAGCAAGACCAAGCTGAGCGACCTGGAGCAGGTGCTGCTGTATGCTGCCGACAAAGAAAAAAACCTGGATGAGGGGGAGCAGCAATACGCCGTCACCGGAATTGGCTGCAGGGCGGAGTCTGCCGCAAGGGAGATGGCTGCCGTGCAGAGGCGCTTCGGCAAAGCCGGCGGCAATGTGGCCTACCACGCCTACCAGTCCTTCAAGACCGGTGAGGTTACGGCGGAGGAATGCCATCGCATCGGCGTGGAGACGGCGCGGCGGCTTTGGGGGAACGACCGGCAGGTGCTTGTTGCCACCCACTTCAACACCGGCACTTATCACAACCACTTTGTTGTGAATCCGGTGAATATGTGGACGGGCAAAAAGCTGGAGGCAAAATACGAGGTCTACTACAAGCTGCGGGATATGTCCGACCGTATCTGCAAGGAGCATGGCCTGTCGGTGGTGAAAAATCCCCAACGGCATAAAACGGCGCGGTCGGTCTACTTTGCCGAAAAGAACGACGAGCCCACCCGCTACAACCTCATGCGGCGGGCACTGGACGAGGCGCTGACGATATCGAGCAGCTGGACGGAGCTGGGCGCCGTGCTGCGGAAAAAGGGCTATGTGTTCGTGTGCGATCCCTACCGCAGGTACGCCACCATCCGCTCTCTAAGCGCTAAAAAGTGTATGCGCACTTTCCGGCTGGGAGCCGAATATGACAAGGAGGCGCTGCAGGACAGGCTGCTGGAGAACCAGCGGGACATCCGTGTGACCCGGCGCTATTTTGAATTCATGAGGCCCTACACACGGGAATATGCCAGGAAGAATCCACCGACGGAAAAATACTACCGGCAGCGGGATTTTTATCTGCATTTGCCCCGCGTCAACGGGTATTTGAGCTTCTTCCGCTGTGTGGCAATCGTGCTGGGCGTTGCGCCGCTGTACGAAAAGGAATATCGGCAGCCCCTGTCGGCGGAGTGCCGGGAAGCTTGCCGCAGGCTGGATCGCTTCACCGCCGAGATAACGCTGGTGTGTCGGGAGCATTTGGACACGCCGGAGGATGTGCAGAGGTTTCTTGCACGAATGGACAAGGAGATGGATGCAATATCCGCTGCACGCAGCAAAATCCGCAATAAACAGCGAGGCTGCGCCGATCCTGTGGAGAGGGTCGAGCTGAAAAAGTCCTGCGCCGCCTGCACCGCAGAGCTTTCCCGGCTTCGGAAGCAAAAGCAAACCGCCTATAACATGATTGAGGATAACCCAAGGCTGAAAGACCTCTTGGCGTGTGAATTGGATGCGTGGGTGGAAAACGACCCCTACCTCTCCCCGCGGGAGAAGCAGGCGCTGCGAAATCAGCGGCTGTCCCAAGAGGAAAAGACGATTATGCGATGAAAGGAAGGATTCGATGAAGAACGACAGATTGATTGATTTGGGGCTGACCGGGTACGAGGAGCTTTTTATGAGCACGGAGGAACGGCTCGATGCGAAAAAGCCAAAGGTAGAGGCAATCCCGCTGGCTGCCCTCACACCCTTTCGAAATCACCCCTTCAAGGTGAAGGAGGACGAGGAAATGGCGCAGCTCATGCGGAGCATTGCCGATGCCGGCGTGCTTTCTCCGGCGCTGGCAAGGCCGTTGCCTGACGGCGGCTATGAGCTGATCTCCGGCCACCGGCGGCTGGCAGCGTGCAAGGCACTGGGGATGGACGCCATGCCGGTGATTGTCCGCGACCTGACAGACGAGGAGGCTGTTATCACCATGGTGGACAGCAACCTGCAAAGGGAACATATTCTCCCAAGCGAAAAGGCGTTCGCGTACAAAATGAAATACGATGCCATAAAACGCTCGCCGGGGCGAAAAGAAAATGGTGACCAACTTGGTCACCAAATCAAAAGTATTGATTCTCTTGCTGAAAATTCACCGGACAGCCGCAACCAAATCCAACGCTACATACGCCTCACCAACCTGATCCCCGACATCCTGAAGCTGGTGGATGAGGGCAAGATCGCCCTGACTCCGGCGGTGGAGCTGTCCTATTTGCAGCCGTCTGAGCAGGAGATGATCTTCTCCGTGATGGACAGCGATGAGGTAACGCCGTCCTTGTCCCAGGCCCGACGGCTGCGGCGCATGAGCGAGGAGCAGACTCTTACGGATGACGCGGTGCTGCAGCTTCTGTCCGAGGTTAAGGGTAATCAGGTGGAATATGTGAAGGTGCCGGTAGACAAGCTCCGCAGCTTTTTCCGTCCGGACACCTCCATGAAGCAGATGACCGAGACACTTGTCAAGGCCATGGATTTTTACAACAAACACTTGGCGCGGCAGCGCAAAGGCCGGGACGCCCGGTGAAAGGAGATTTTACAATGAAAGAAATCATAAAAGAAATCATTGAATTCGATTTGGACGAAGGAAGAATGGACTATCTGGATGATATGATTGACGTGTTTTCCAAAGACGGCTGTGAAATGGTGGATATCCTCTTCGACAGATTCCTAAAGAAATACTACGCTGATATTGATGTCAGCAACGAACGAATGACCATCAATCTCACTGACGAAGAAGGACATGTATTGTCCTTTAATCTGAGCCAAAGCGAGGTCCATTATGTGCTTCACATGGTCGAAAGAAGGCTCAACAGCTTTATGCGCGACGACGGAGGAGGTGGTTTCAGTGACGAAGACCGAGCTGCAGACCATGTATGAGGTGATGTTCACGGATTACCCCGACATTGTGAACGTTGCCCAGGTCCAGTCCATGCTGAAAATCAGCCGTCATCTGGCCTATGCGCTGATCGGCGACGGCGACATCCCCGGTATGAAAATCGGCAATGCATACCGCGTACCGAAAATCAATGTGATCCGCTACGCACTCTCGGCGGGAAATCCGCAGCCGGCGGCGTAGCCGGGATTTGAACCTGTATGGCACATTGGACGGGCATTCCCGCCGGGCGTATAATAAAAACGGTCCGAAAGGGTGCCCGTTCATGTGCTATCCGCAAAGGAGGTAGAGTTTATGATAGCAGGACACCTGCAAATAAAAAACGACAATTACTACATGGTGCTGAATTACACGGACGCCAACGGCAAACGCAGGCAGCCGTGGATTCCCACAGGACTTCCCGCAAAGGGAAACAAGCGCCGCGCCGAGAAGCTGCTGCTGGACACCCGCAAGAGCTTTGTCCCGCCGGTTGTGAGCAAGGAGAACGAGGACATCTCCTCTGATATGCTGTTTGCCGACTACATGGAGCTGTGGCTGGAGATTATCCGCAGCTCGGTGGAAAAGACCACCTTTTCCTCTTACACGCAGATGGTAAAGGGAAAGATCGCACCGTATTTCCGAAACACCGGACTGACGCTGGACGGAATCCAAGCCAAGCACATTCAGAGCTTTTATCTGCATGAGCTGAAAACCGTGTCGCCCGGTACGGTGATCCACTATCACGCCAATATCCACAAGGCGCTGAAATACGCCGTCAAAATGGACCTGATTCCCTTCAACCCCGCCGACAAGGTGGAGCGCCCCAAGAAGCAGCGGTACATTGCGGACTATTACCGGCAGGAGGAGCTGGAGAGGCTGCTGGAAGCGTCCAAGGATCATCCGTACTCCCTGCTGATTCAGATGACCGCCTTTTACGGCCTGCGCCGCAGCGAGGCACTGGGGCTGAAATGGGACGCCATCGACTTTGAGCGGGACACCATCACCATTAAGCACATCGTAACCAACGCAAAGATAGACGGCAAAAGTGAAATCGTCTGCGCAGACCGCGCCAAGACGAAATCCAGCCTGCGCTCCCTGCCGCTGGTCAGCAATATCCGGGAAAAGCTGCTGGCGCTGAGGGAGCAGCAAAAGGAAAATCGGCGGGTATGCGGAAATTGCTACAGCAAAAAGTATGACGGTTATGTTTTTGTGGATGCCATGGGCAATATCTTCAACCCCAGAAGCGTTACCGCCAATTTCAGCAAGCTGCTGGAGCAGAACGGTCTGCGGCACATTCGCTTTCACGACCTTAGACACAGCTGTGCCTCACTGCTTTTGGCGAACGATGTGCCTCTGAAGCAAATCCAGGAGTGGCTGGGTCACAGCGATATTGGCACGACGGCGAATATTTACAGCCATTTGGATTACAAGTCCAAGATCACCTCGGCAAATGTGATGGACAATATCCTGACCCTGCCGGACACAAGGCAAACCGGCTGGCACACCTGAGCTCTTGCCGAAAATCATGTACGCCGATGTGACCTTGAGAGAAAAGAAAAGCCCAGTCATATGGGCAAAAGCCTTGATATGACTGGGTTTTTGGCGGAGAGTTAGGGATTCGAACCCTAGGTTCCTTTTGGGAACACGACATTTCGAGTGTCGCACCTTCGACCTCTCGGACAACTCTCCGTATACCTCAAGTGTAATCCCTGCTCCGGAAGAATGCAAGAAAAACACGCAAGAACGATATGAAATTGTGAAATCCGAACCCGCGCAAAGCCCTGTGCGGCGGACATTTTCAGCGGACGAAACGGCCGGAGCTTCCAAAAATTTCGAGTCTTTTCAACCATTATGACTTTTGTGGTTTTTTCGTATCGCTTTCAGGCTATTTTGTCCGCCCAAAACCATAGCTGTATCAAGGTATTTTGGCATTCACCCTTGAAAAAGCTTGATTTTTCAAGGGGTTCGAATGAAAGCCAAAAATGAGCCGATTTTGGCAGTTTTGTTAGAATTCGCGTTAGAAATGTTAGAACGATGTTAGAACAGCATAGCATACACAGGTGTCTTCCACCGAACAAATGACAGAGGTGTATGTTATGAAAATCAATGACATTGATTGGTCAAAAGTGCCGGATATTCTGGCTAAGGAACAGGTGCGCTTGCTTTGCCATTGCAGCAAACGAACAGCACTCTATTATCTGAAAAGCGGAAAGCTGCCGTGCATTTATTCGGGGAAGAAAACCCGGTGCTACAAAATCAGGAAAGAAGATCTGATGGCTTTTATAGAAGATCGGGAAAATCATCCTGAGTTCTACGCTGTACCGGAGGGATGGTACAAAGAAAGCGGAAGAACGGTTCGGCAACATTATTCGTCGGAAATTAAAATCGACGGCGAAGATTTGCATGAGTATTATCGGTTCCTCCTCAAAGAATATCCAGATGTTCTTGAAGTTAAAAAGGTCAGTGAGATCACGGGATATGCTATTCCGGTAATTAACCGCTGGTGCAACAAAGGCAAGGTGAAGTATTTTTCCATCAGGGCGATGAATATGATCCCCAAGATATACCTGATTGATTTTTTCTGTTCAAACGCATTCAGGACGATACCCCGAAAGAGCGAGTGGCACATCAGCAGTCTGCAAAACTATCGACGCTGGAAGTACTTAGACAACCTACAATCAAAATGAGGTAAGGACGAGCTATCCATATCGGGTGGCTCGTCCTTTTTTGTTTTAGCCATCAGCCCATTGGCTACGAAGGCAAAATTGCGTCCCAAAGTATCAAGTAGCGCATTCCAAAGTATCAATTTGATACTTTGGAATTTGTTCCAGAGAGACAGACAACCTATCGACATCTCTTATAGGTATTCCGCACCCGTCAAGGGTGCTTTTTTATTATCTCAGAATCAAGTGCGGACTCACAAATCTGCGTTTTTCAAAAAAATCGAAAATTTTTTTGGAGGGGGGTTAATTTTTGCCCGTTTTCGTTGCCTACCAAGTGAGGGACAAAACAATCGCCCTCGTGAACCTTGAAAACCGAATACACATTCAACAGGTACATTCCTGATCGGGGGCGAAGGCCCCAGCCGAATGAAGGTGCGCCACGAACTTCCTGCCAGAAAGGGTTATCACGGAAAGCAAGGTTGGTAGCGATTCCGAACCATTCTGAAATATCCGCTTGCTACGGATAAGGCGATGAAACGATTCAGGGACAATGATACTTCCCTATGGGGCTGGCGGAGTACCCGGCAGAGGTGAGATTCCTATGAGTTCGGTCAGCAGCCGAACGCCTGTTGATTTCCTTTTCTGCATTTTGGGTTCGAGGAAAAATGAAATGCAGTGACGAAAGCCCCAAAAGGTATTTTGAGGCTTTCGTGGATCAGAAATGATTCAAATAAAGAGAAAGGAGGAAAACCCCATGGAAAACTGTAAGGTGATCGCCATCACGAATCAGAAGGGCGGCGTTGGCAAAACGACGACCACAGTCAATCTCGGCGTGGGACTTGCAAGCTCCGGGAAACGGGTCCTGCTGGTGGATGCTGACCCGCAGGGCAGCTTAACCGTGAGCCTCGGCATAAAGAACCCCGACGAGCTGGATGTATCGCTGTCGTCCCTTATGCAGTCGGTCATTGATGATGAGCCGCTTGCAGAGGGTGCAATTATCCGGCACCAGGAGGGTGTGGATTTGCTCCCCTCCAACATTGAACTCTCCGGTATGGAAACGGGCCTGTTTAATGTCATGAGCCGTGAGTATGTTCTGAAGAACGCCATCGACGGCATGAGAAAAAGCTACGACTACATTCTGATTGACTGTATGCCCTCGCTGGGTATGATGACGGTCAATGCGCTGGTTGCGGCAGACAGTGTGATTATCCCGTCTCAGCCGAACTTCCTGTCAACCAAAGGTCTTAACCTGCTTCTGCGCTCCATTTCAAAGATCAAGCGGCAGATCAACCCGAGATTAAAGATTGACGGCATTTTGCTGACGATGGTGGATAACCGCACCAACAACGCCAAGGCGATTATTTCCTCGCTTCGTTCTACCGTGGGAGAGAACATCCGCGTGTTTCGTTCCGAGATTCCCTTTTCGGTAAGAGCTGCGGAGTGCAGTCTTTCCGGAGAAAGCATCTTCTCTCACGACAGGAACGGCAAGGTCGCAGCAGCGTATGAGGCTCTGACGAAGGAGGTGACAGAGATTGAAGAGCGTGCAAAAAATCGATCTGGGCCTGACCGGGTACGATGAGCTTTTCATGAATGACGCGGAGCGAAAGGAAAACAAGCTCCCGCGCATTTATGATATTCCCCTCTCGGAGATCGACGATTTCCCAGACCATCCCTTCAAGGTGAAGCTGGACGAGGACATGGATCAGCTTGTCCAGAGTATCAAGGAGCGCGGGATCATCACCCCTGTCACCCTCCGACCGAAGGAGGACGGGCGGTACGAAATCGTATCGGGGCATCGCAGAAAGAAGGCCTGTGAGCTTGCCGGCTTTGATACCGTGAAAGCCGAGGTGCGGGAGATGACCCGCGACGAGGCCATCATTCTAATGGTGGAATCGAACCTGCAGCGCTCTGTGATACTGCCCAGTGAAAAAGCTTTTTCGTACAAGATGCGCTTGGAGGCCATGAAGAGACAAGCAGGCAGACCAGCTCAAGATAATTATTCCCCATTGGGGAACAATTCTTTTGGAACAAAATCCTCAGACGAAATGGCTGCGGAAGTGGGAGAAAGCAAAAATACTATCTTCCGCTATATTCGCCTTACCGAGCTCATTCCGGAACTTCTGGATTTGGTTGACGAGGGGCGCATTGCGTTCAGACCGGCGGTGGAGCTTTCGTACCTGCAAAAAGAGGAACAGCGCGCCCTGCTGGAGCAAATCGCCTACGCAGATGCCACGCCGTCCCTTGCCCAGGCCATTAAGCTGAAGCGGTTCTCCCAGGACGGAAAGCTGAATAACGAGGTCATCGAGTCGATCATGAGCGAGGAAAAGCCGAACCAGAGGGAGAAAATCAACATCAAGTACGCCGAGGCCAGAAGGTTTATCCCTGCCAGCGTTCCCTACGAAAAAACCGGTGAGTATATTCTGAAAGCGCTGGAATATTATCACCGGTATCAGGAAAGGCAGAAAAGTCGGAATGACGCAAGATAGGTTCTTCGCCAAGGGAGCAGTCTACCCTTTTGACGCTGCGTCAGCGCCGTTCCCCCTCTCACACTCTCCCCCCCCTCATTTACCGGCAATACCAGCTCAAAAGAAAAATAGACAGGCGGTACAGTTGAGAAAAACCGGGTGCGTTCGTACAATATGAGAAAAACAGCCATAGGAGGTCATCCCATGAAAAAGAATCTCATGTTGTGCGCGCTCCTGCTTTCTGTATTGCTTTCCGGATGCGCCGCAGAGCCCTTGCAAGGGCAAGCGGCAGCAAACACACCGAAAGCTCCAACGCCGCAGGAAGAAACGCCTGCTTCTTTTGAGCCGGTATCCACAGAACCAAACGCTCCCACAAAAGCCCCGACAGAAGCCGCCGATCCAGCAGTTTGCATATCAAATGAGGACAAGCACGAAAGCGGCTCTGCTGTTTCTTCTGAGCCGGCAAGCGCACCCACGGAATCGAATGCGCCGGCATCGGAGGAAACCAAGCAGCCGCCCGTGCTTCCGGAGGAGCCGGTGGAAACAGAGAACCCCACAGAGGAACCATCCATTCCTGCGATAACCGAGCCGGAACCGACTCCGAAGCCCGAGCCCACATTTGATATCGACTGCTGGATTTCCTACGCAAAAAGCACGGCGGTGAGCTTGGGGCTGACCTTGGATAGCTCAGCAACCGATTGCTGGGACAATCCGATCACCGCGAAGCCGACCTGCATCTACCTGGAGCGAGACATTAACTCACGCCTGAACAGATATGCGAAGGATGGGGAGATAACTGCTGTCTGGATCTGGTACGAATGCGTCGGCACAAGCAGCTACCTGATCTATATCGGGTACGCATAATCATCAACAAATCAATACACCGAAATGAGCATCGTGGAAGCACGGTGCTTTTTTCATGCCTTGAAGGAGGACAGAACGAATGAAGAAGATTCTCAAAAGAGGAATGTCGGGGCTGCTTGCAGTCCTCATGGCATTCACCGTGCTTGCGGGCTTTGGCACGACCACGGCCTTCGCCGCAAGCGAAACAGCGGAGTCCTATATGATTTCCTTCCCCCGTGACGGGGACGCTGCTCAGATTTACTCCGAGGACGCATGGGGGCACTCCGCAAAAACCTACATGAACGGCTGGACAACAGGCTCCAGCAACTACACCACCCTGCACTGTATGGATTCCTTTGACGGGAAGGTATGCTACTGCATCGAGCCCGGCCTCTCCCGAAATGTCGGCGATACCTATTACGGCTTCGGTGAGGATTTCTGGGATAACTATCCCAGCCAGTACAACAACACCATCGAGCCGGACGACATTAAGCTGCTGCTGGGGCGTATCATGCAGTATGGCTATCAGGGCAACCTTTCCACCTCGTGGAGATCGCAGAACGATTCCGATGCGGATAAGTTGGCCCACGCCTTCGCTACCCAGCTGCTCGTTTGGGAAACGGTTGTGGGCGAGCGCGATGCGGACTTTGACCATGTGAGCACCGGCGGCTATGACGAGATCCTGTCGCTGGTTTCCCCCAATCATCCGCTGTATAGCCGAATCATGGACTATTACGACAGCATCGAGTCCAGCGTGCAGAGCCACGCCGTTTGCCCGAGCTTTATGAGCAGAAGCAGCGGCGGCGCAAGGACCATTGAGCTTGCGTGGGACGGCAGTCAGTACATTGCCGAGCTCACGGATACCAACCGTGTGCTGTCACAGTTTACCTTCTCCGCCAGTGAGACAGGCTTCCATTTCAGCGTGTCGGGCAACACGCTCACTATCACCACCGATACGGCTCCCAGCGGCAATGTGACGATCTCCGCAAGTCGAAGCGCTTCCCGCTGCGGCGTTCTTGTTTGGACGGACTATAAGTACGGCCCCAACGGCGGCGTTCAGGATACCATCACCTATACGGCCTCCGTCAGCGACCCCGTAAGGGCATTTGTCAAGCTGAAGGTCAGCTACGGCAGCGCCAAAATCATCAAGACCAGCGAGGACGGCAGGGTGGACGGCATTACCTTCACCATCACCGGCGAGGGCGTCAATCAGAGCGTTACCACCGACCGAAACGGTGAAATTCACATCGACAATCTGATGCCCGGCACCTATACCGTCACTGAGCAGAGCTATGACAAGTATGTGCCCCAGGAAAGCCACCGTGTCACCGTGCTTGCTGGACAGACGGCAACGGTTTCCTTTAACAATGTGCTCCGCCGCGGCGAGTTGACCGTGACCAAGACCTCCGAGGACGGACTGAATCAGGGGGTGAAGTTCCACCTTTCCGGAACCTCCCTCAGCGGGCTGCCCGTGGATGAATACGCCGTCACCGATGAAAACGGTGTGGCAACCTTCCGGGATGTGCTCATCGGCACCGGCTACACGCTGGAGGAGATGGACACCGCCATTCGCTATGTGGTTCCCGACAGCCAGAGCGCCGCAGTGGAATGGAACAGTGTAACCAATAAGAGCGTTTCCAACATCCTCAAAAAGTTCAATGTCACCGTCACCAAGAGCGACTGTGAGAGCGGAACGGCGCAGGGCGACGCTTCGCTTGCCGGTGCCGCCTACGGCATTTATAAGGGCGATCAGCTTGCGGATACCTACTACACCGACGAGAACGGCCAGTTCACCACCGGCTATTATGTCTGCGGCGACGACTGGACGATTCGTGAGATCAGCCCCTCCGAGGGCTATCTGCTGGACAGCACCGTTTATGCTGTCGGTGCAGAGGCGGCCAATTACACCGTTGAGCTGAACGCTGCGCCTGCTGTGGCTGTTGCCGAGCAGGTGCAGAAGGGCAATATCGCCATCATCAAGCACTCGGATAACGGCGACACACAAATTGAAACGCCCGAAGAAGGCGCGATTTTTGCCGTCTATCTGAAATCTGCCGGCAGCTATGAGGCGGCAAAGGATACGGAGCGGGACTATCTGACCTGCGATGAAAACGGCTTTGCCCAGAGCAAGGACCTGCCCTACGGCGTGTATACCGTGCATCAGGTTTCCGGCTGGGAGGGCCGTGAGCTGATGAGCGACTTTGATGTGTTCATTGCCAAGGACGGCGAGACCTATCGCTACCTCATCAACAACGCTAACTTCGAGTCCTTCATTAAGGTCATCAAGGTGGATGCGGAGACCGGCAATACCATTCCCTATGCGGGTGCGGGCTTCCAGATCTTCCGTCCGGATGGCTCCAAGGTGGAAATGACCTTTACCTATCCGGAGGTTACCACCATCGACACCTTCTACACCAATGACGCCGGCATGCTCATCACGCCGGAAAAGCTGGAGTTCGGCAAGGGCTACTCCCTCAAGGAGGTCTCTGCCCCTTACGGCTATGTGCTCAGTCATGAGGCGGTCAAGTTCGATGTGACCGAAGAGAATTCCACCGAGGAAAGCGGCGTGACGGTCGTTGCAGTGAAGCTTGGCAATTACGCACAGAAGGGCATCATCAAGATTTCCAAAACCGGCGAGGTGTTTGCCACCGTCACGGCGGCGGACGGAGTCTACCAGCCGGTCTATACGGTGCAGGGTCTTGCAGGAGCAACCTATGAGATCAAGGCTGCGGCGGACATCTACACCCCGGATGGTACGCTGCGCTGCAGCGCCGGCGAGGTGGTGGATACAGTGACTACCGGCGCAGACGGCATGGCGGAGAGCAAGCCGCTGTATCTGGGAAAATACGAAATCACCGAGATGAAAGCCCCCGACGGCATGGTCATTAACAAGGACGCCCATACCGCAGAGCTTGTCTACGCCGGCCAGGAGATTGAGATCACCGAAACCGCTGCCAGCTTCTGCAATGACAGACAGAAGGCGCGGATTTCTCTTTCCAAGGTACTGGAGCAGAACAAGCAGTTCGGTATCGGCATGAATAACGAGCTTTCCGCCGTGACCTTCGGCTTCTATGCCGCCGAGGAGCTTACCGCAGCAGACGGCTCTGTCATTCCTGCGGACGGACTGATTGAGATTCTGTCCCTTGACGAAAACGGGAAAGCCGTGCTCAAGAGCGATGTTCCCTTCGGCAGCTACTATGTCAAGGAAATCAGCACCGACAGCCACTATATGCTCTCCGATGAGAAGTACCCTGTGACCTTTGCCTATGCCGGTCAGGAAATTCCCGTGGTAGAGCTTGCTGTCAATGACGGAAAGAGCATTACCAACGAGATGATCTACGGAGAGATCCACGGCATGAAGAAGGATGAGGACGGCAAGGCGCTGGCCGGAGCTACCATCGGCCTGTTCCTTACTGACGGCACAGAGCCTGTCCTGACCACCGTTTCTGCAGAGGACGGCAGCTTCTCCTTCGCGGACATCCCTTATGGCGAGTATGTGGCTCGTGAAATCGCTGCACCGGAGGGCTATGTGCTGGATGAGACGCCTTATACCGTGAAGGTAGATCAGAACGGCGCTGTGGTCGAGATCGAGATCACCAACAAGCTCATTCGCGGCAGCGTTCAGCTGACCAAGGTGGATAAAGACTATCCCGATCATCACCTGAACGGCGCAGTCTTTGAGGTGTACCGTGACGGAAAGCTTGTGGGCCAGACGGAGGAGTTGTCCGACGGCGTCTACAAGCTGGATGATCTGCCCTACGGTGATTACACGCTGAAGGAAACTGAGGCCCCCAAGGGCTTCTTCCTTGATGAGAAGACCTACAGTTTCTCCATTAAGGAAGATGGTAAAACCGTCGTCGTGGAAAATGAGGCCGGAAAGGGCTTTGCCAACCAGGCACAGACCGGAGGCATCCGCATTGAAAAGACTTCGGATGACGGCGTGCTGAAGGGCTTTACCTTCCGTGTGGAGGGCTCGGATATCACCGGCAATGCTTTCAGCAAGGACTTTGTGACCGATGAGAAGGGTCAGATCCACATCGAGGGGCTGCGCATCGGCGATTATGTGATCTCCGAGGTGTCCAACAAAGCCAACGAGAAGTATGAGCTTCCCGCAAATGTCACCGTAACCGTTCACGAAGGAAAGACGGTCGTTGCCAAGTTCCATAACAAGCTCAAGCCTGTTACGGATATCCCCAAGACCGGAGATACCACCAATATGCCTCTTTGGGCAACACTTACCGGTATCTCTGCAATCGGTGCAGGTGCGGCGGCTTTCTTTACCTTCCGAAAAAAGAAGGAGGTAGGCAAGCATGAGCGCTAAGGTCATCATCGGCATCGGTCTTGTGGTGTTTATTATCGCAGGGCTGATCGTTCTTCGCCTGAAGAACAGAAAGTAAAACGGCAAGGGGCGGCATCTTTTTACAGATGCCGCCCCGCTTATAAAAGGAGACGCTATGGAAGAGACAAGAAAAATCGGAGATTACTCCGTAAAGTATTCCATGTATATCGGGCACAAGGATATTGCTCTGGGCGAGAATCCCAACGCCGACAAGGATGAACGGTATATGTGCTGCTTTGTAGAGACCAACGCTATTTTTGAGCGCTATTCCGGGGTGCTGGTCAGCGACGATTTTGCGGAGATTGCAAAGGTGTTCGGACAGCGCGTAGCGGATGCAGCCGAGGAGATTATTCAGGAAAACGAGAGAGCCTGTCAGGAGGTCGGCACGAATGAGGAACTCACAACAAATAGTTGTAAGCCCATTTCCTATGAGGATTCCATCGAGAACAAGGTGGTTGTCGTCAAGGGCAGCATTCTCCGGCCTGAGTTCCGCCACGCCAATCACCAGCTTATGCTGTGTACCGGCGGCTTCGGCGCGCAGGCCAATGCGCGAGGCCGTACCTGCTGCTGCATTTCTCTGTACGACGGGAGAAAGACCTCCTTTTATCGCACGGATTTTCTCGGTGTCATGGAGGAAAAGCGCCTTCCCGAATGGGCGCAGAAGGGCTTGGAGAAAGCGAAAGAGATGCACGCGCAGGAAAAGAAACCGACTAAAGAAAGAGGTGACGCAAGATGATCGAGTATGAAAAAAGAGCAATGATCGAGGCGGAGGACAAATATACCTTCCGTCAGAGCACGCAAATTTCCATGCAAACCGGACTGATCGGCCACCTCCGGGCTGATATGGACACGGACGGCAACGGCTTTTTCAGCAGTTGGTTTGACTTCCGGGAAGAGCTGAAAACCGACGAGTTTAAGGCGGAGTTTGACGAGGTAATCAACTCTCTGCGTGAGGAAGGCGACATTCTTCATAACCGTAGGGCGCTTGCCAAGTACTGCTATTGCACACCCCAAAGCCGGATGCAGGAGGAGCCGGGCTACTATGGCGTTCGTGTGGATACCGAAAAGTATGCCTACCTTCTGCGCCTGAACCCGGACAGGGGCGAATACAACCTATACTGCTATTGCTATCGCCGGGATTGGCTCGATCAGCACCTGAAGGACGCAGAGAAAGGAATCCGTTTTATTGACAGCCATTACAAGGAGCTGTTTCGCATTCCGGATGGCGGCAAGGTGAAAATCCACTATTCGTGGAATGAAGAGCAGATCCGCACCTGCCGCTATATCGACGATTACCATGTGGAGATCGGGAGCAACCTCTATCACATTTGCGAGTTTGCCGAGCGCATGGAATACGGCGGCCATACCTGCGAGCCGATTCGGGACAACCTGCCCGAGCAGTGCTACAGCGTCCTTTCCGGCAGCGACGAAATCATTATCATCAAGCGCGGTGAAAAGGGCTACTTCAAGACGGACATTCCCGTTACCGACAAGGACGAAGCCCGGAGCATCGCGAATGAGTATAATGCAAAGCTCGGCGTCAGCAAGGCGCAGGAAGAAGCCATGAAGGCCGGCTCTATGTTCGGCTTTCAGGTGCCCGCCGCAGACCCTAGAAATTACGATGCAGACGGAAAACCTGTGATGCCGAAGGACAGAGGTGATGCACGATGAGTAAGGAAGATTATCGCATCTGGTCCAATGCCGACCTTGACTATGAGGAGTGGAAAGATTGGATGGAGGAAGAATATCCGACGCTTTCCGATGACGAGCGCGTCGCCATGATGTATGAGGAAAACGGGCACTACCTTGAGGACGAACGGCTCAATCTGGACATTCAACTTTCCCAGCCCATTCTGGTTGTTGCCGATCTGGGGCTTTGGAATGGCAGGCGCATGGGATATAAGGAAATCCCAAGCGGCAATATCCGCGACTGCCTTTATTCCAACTATGACTATACCACATGGTATGTGGACCGAAACGGAGATTTCCGGTGCGATGACACCCACCATGACGGCACAAACCATTATCTCTATCGGGTATATAAGGACAATGTTTCCCAGGCGCAGAAAGACCGGCTCAAAGAAAAAATCTACAACGGCACAGCCACCAGGGCAGACATTGTCCGTGTCACCCGCAGGCTTGGCGATGAGATCGGGAAGGTGTATGGCTGGAGCTTTCCAGCCCGGCAGAGAGAGCGAGGTGAGGCACGATGAACCACCGCGGGAAGGAGAAAAAGTATTTGAGCGTTGATACGAGCAAAGAGATAGATGTGTTTTATCCAGACCTGAACGACGGCAAGATTCAATGGGTGCACTACGATACTACGCAGTCGCTGGTTGAAATCTGTGTTTTTAATAAAGAAACGATACGGGCGGTGAATGCCGCTTGCTGGGATGCTACTGAGGCCTTTCAAATGATTCGCGAGGTCAGCAATCGTTTCCTACTGAGGCCAGGTATGGACGGCTATGAAGATACCATAATCCGCATGAGAAGCGACAAGCCCGCAGCTATTGGCTGCAGCTATCTTACTCTGGATCGATTGGAACAGTTCTTGGAGGCTGGAGAGCTTCTAAACAGTTACTGTATGCGGGAATTTGGGTGCAAAGCAAATTTCTCTGACTTGCGCAAGGTTGACTTGGGTCACAAAACGCTGGAAAGAGGACATACATTGCGGGTTTACGCGAATCTGGAGGATTGCCATATTGGGGTTTATTTGGACGGAAAGATTCTGGGTATGCGGCAGTTCGATTCGCTGCGGGAGATGAATTATACAGTGCTTTCGGAGCTTTCCTTCAATGACCTTACACAGCTGCCGGAATGGGCTGTTGCGCAACACACTGATATGAAAAAGCAGGTTAATCCCGTAGCGCGAATCGATTATTTGGACTTTCGTGGCAAGGTGGTCGAACACACCGAATATATGGATGAGACAGCTTTTCTGACCGATCTAAAAAATCAGCTGGACTGCGGTGTGCCGCTGTGCGTCGTTCTCTACCGAGACCAGAACGGCAAGACCATTTCCCGTGCGTTTCTGAACGACCTGGATACGCTGCCCAAGGGATTTTCTGTTGAGGACGATCCCCACAGAAAGCCTCAGACAGTGTCCCCAAAGAGAAAAGAACACGAACCTGCGAGATAAGGAGAAGCTATGGATAAGAAGAAAGCCATCTGCGAGTATCTCCGTAAAAATCATATTGGCAAAGAAAATGCCATCCACAGCAAGGAGCTTGAAAAGCTGTTTCTGCTTGACGGACGAAATATTCGCCGCAAGATCAGCGCCTTGCGACAGGATGGCTTTCCTATTTGCAGCGATGAAACGGGCTACTATTACGCAGATAACCAGAAAGAGATCAATACCACCGTCTACCGGCTGAATGAGCTTGTGACGAAGGTGTCCAACGCCAGAACCGGGCTTCTATTTGCATCGATCCTCGGAGAGAATGCGCAGACCGTTGAGGTCACGATCAAAGTAAGATAAGGAGGGAGTTCCCATGCCGAGCAAATACAGAATCATTTTGGAGATGGCGTCCCAGACTGCCAGGAATATCGCCTCCAATGCCGACCGATATACCGATTTTCTGATTACGGCGGCAAACAACTACAAGTACAGCTTTAAGGAGCAGCTGCTCATCCATGCGCAGAAACCAGATGCAACGGCGTGTGCGGAAATCGACACATGGAATAAACTCGGCAGATGGGTAAACAAGGGCACGAAAGGCATCGCGCTGCTGATCGACAGAGATGTTCCCTACAAGCTGAGACATGTCTTTGATATCTCCAACACCAACAGCCGTGCCGGAAGGAACATCACCCTTTGGCAGATGAAGCCGGAGTACGAATATGCGGTATCGGAAAGCCTTCAGGCCAGCTTCGGTGATGTGGAGGAGCCGCAAGATTTCCCGCACCTTCTCATAGATATTTCCGGTTATGCCGTGGAGGATAATCTTTCGGATTATCTCATGGAGTTGAACGCTGTCAAAGCCGGCAGCTTTCTGGAGGAGCTGGACGGCACAAGCCTTGAAGCGTGGCTGAAAACCACGCTGAAAAGCAGCGTCGCTTTTATGGCGCTCTCCCGTGCGGGGTATGAGCCGAGGCAGTATTTTGACCGGGAGGATTTCAGCCATCTCTTTGACTTCAACACCGTGGAGGTTATCTCCGTGCTCGGTGCCGCAGTCAGTGATATTTCTGAGATGGTCATCCGGGAAATGGGCGAAACCGTCAAGGAGATGGAGAAGGAAGAAAGACGGAAGATTCGCACATTTGCACAGGAGGGTGCTTCTGCGTATCATAAGAACCGAACAGAAAACAAGGAAAGGAGCAACGAACATGGAACTGACCTATACGATACAGGGGGACTATCTGATTCCCGATCTGACCGTGCCGGAGAGTCCGAAGCTTGGGAAGTATGGAATGCTGCGGCGGACATTCCTCCGCGAGCACCGGGATGGGATCTACACCGGGATGCTGCTGAACGGAACACTGAACAGTCATTTGGAGGAGGTGGACCGGCAGGCGCAGAAGATGCTGGACGACCTGACCGAGCAGATGAAGGCGCTGAACGGAGTGACAGAGCAGTTGAAGGCGGAGGATCAGATGCGGTGGGTGCAGATGATGAACTCTATTCGTCACTCGGCGGAGGAAGTGATTCTGAACGACCTGATCTACGCGTAACGCTCCCCACAGTTGAACAGCAACAGGAAATTATCGCAGAAGCGGAGGAAGAAAAATCCTCCGCTTTTTCTATTTCTCAGGAGGACATCGACGCCATTCTGACACGAGGCAGCGGCATCCATCAGGGCAAATTCCGCATCTATGAGCAGTTTCTCAAACAGGATTCTTCCGAGAACAATATCACCTTCTTGAAAAACGAATACGGCATCGGCGGAGCCTATCCTGCAATTTCCGGAAGAAATCTCGACGAGAACCACGACGCTAAAGGCATCAAAATCAGCAGAGGAAGAATCTCCCAGCCCGACGCAGAAATGCTTTTGCGGTGGAATAAGGCCGAGAAGCGGATCGGGGAGCTGATCCGAGCCGACCGCTATCTGAGCCAAGCAGAAAAGGACAACTATCCTGCCTACCGGGAGCAGGCAGAAGCTCGGAGGAAACGAGGTGAAATCTCTGAGGAGTTCCGGTCGATTGTCTATGATTACAATGACTTTGTGGCGCAGCTTGGTGAGGAAAGCAAAGCGCTGAATCTGTATTATTTGTCAAGCTGCTGGGGTGCGTTCAGCGTGGGCGAAAAGAAAATGCACGCCCGTACTGCGGAGGGTGACTTCATCCTCCCCATGATGCGCGAAGCAATGAATACGATCATTGCGGACAACACCCACTTGACCGCACGGTGCGAAGCCATGCTGGAAGCGTTGAACAGCGATGTGGCGAAGTCCCTTGAGCCGACCTTTGATGAGCTGAACCCTCCCCCGGAGCCCCGGAAGGAATACCGCTATCATCTCGGCGATGCAGTCTATATCGGCACACAGGAATACGAGCTGCTGTCTTTTGACGAGAAGAAGGTCGTCCTCTTTGATACGCAGTTCCCGCTGTTTAACAAGGAGCTGACTCGTGAAGAGTTCGATAACCGGCTCAAAGAAAATCCGCTGAATGACAGGCTGCTGCAAGTCGTGGAAGAACTCCCTGTCGCAGACAATACGAAGGCGAGAATATCCCTTGACACCGGCAGTAACAAGGTTCACTGGATTTACTTCAATCCCGATGCAGATGCAGGTGGACAGTATGTTTCCGGTGACCTTGATTTCTCTGTTTTTGAAGAGCTTGTCGAGCAGTATGACATTGCCAACCATCCGGAAAACGCCGCCGACTTCCGAAATGACCTTGAAGAAATGTCGGATCAGTTCCTTGCGGACATCAATACTCCGTTCTTCATGGAAGCTGAAAATGACTATGAGATGGACTGCGATTATATCGAGTTCACGCCGGAAAACCTCCTGAAGATTCACGAGGATATTCTATCTTTAGAGGCAGACCGGGAAGCAGCGCGAGAGACTGACCGCTATGAGGCGGAGTTTGGTGCAGACGGCACACGGGTATTCAGAGAAACGGAAGATTTGGCAGAAGACGATTCCGAAATTGAGAGCCTAACGGACGAAGAATTGGATGCTCTGCCCATCAGCACCGTCAAAGACGGCGAGGTCGTGACCTACCCCAATGCGGAAGCCTTGCTGGATGACCAGGAAGAAGCGCTCGCTCCGCCTCCGCAGGTGAAAAGGTCTTCCAAGGTCGTGCCTCATGTGCTGCATCCGGAAATCAGCACCGAGTACCGAACCAACTTTCAAATCGAGAGCGATGATATCGGCGTGGGCACGCCGCTGGAACGGTTCTATCACAATATCCGTGCCATTCAGCTTCTGAATAAGCTGGATGCGGAAAGCCGATTGGCGACACCCACGGAGCAGCGTGTGCTTGCCGACTATGTGGGCTGGGGCGGTCTATCCGAGTTCTTCAAGGAGGACAATCCCCATTATACCGAGCTGAAGAATGTGCTTTCCGATGAGGAATATGCGTCGGCAAGAGAATCTACGCTGACGGCCTTCTATACGCCGCCCGTGGTGATCAAGGCGGTGTACAGTGCCCTGGAGAACATGCACTTTCAGACCGGCAATGTGCTGGAGCCCTCCTGCGGCATCGGCAACTTTATGGGGCTTGTTCCCGAAAGCATGAATGACGCGAAATTCTACGGCGTGGAGCTGGACAACATTTCCGGGCGGATCGCCCAGCAGCTGTATCAGAAAAACAGTATCGCGGTGCAGGGCTTTGAAAATACAAACCTTCCCGACAGCTTCTTTGATGCTGCAATCGGCAATGTCCCCTTCGGGCAATTCAAGGTGCCCGACAAGCGCTATGATAAGCACAACTTCCTCATTCACGATTATTTCTTCGCCCGCACCTTGGATAAGGTGAGACCCGGCGGCGTGATCGCCTTCATTACCTCAAAGGGTACGCTGGATAAGGAAAATCCCAATGTTCGAAAGTATATCGCCCAGAGAGCCGACTTGCTCGGTGCGATCCGGCTGCCGAATGATACCTTCAAGGCCGCTGCCGGCACAGAGGTCACATCGGACATTATCTTCCTCCAAAAGCGTGACCGATTGGTGGATATTGAGCCCGATTGGGTGCATCTGGCCACCGATGCCAATGGCATCCGGATGAACGCCTATTTTGTGGACAACCCTGAAATGGTGTTGGGCGACATGCAGATGGTCAGCGGGCCTCACGGCATGGAGTCCGCCTGTATTGCTTATGAAAATGCAGAGCTTGGGGACCTCTTGCGGGATGCCATCCAGAACATTCATGCCGAGATTACCGAATTTGAAATCGACGATCTTGAAGCGGAGGATGAGGACCTTTCTATCCCCGCTGACCCTGATGTGCGCAATTTCAGCTTCACGGTGGTGGACGGTAAAATCTATTACCGTGAAAACAGCCGCATGAATCCCGTGGATGTTTCCGCGACTGCCGAAAGCCGTATCAAGGGCATGATTGGTATCCGAGACTGCGTCCGGACGCTGATTGAGTACCAGACGGAGGACTATCCCGATGCCGATATCAAGGCAGAGCAGGAAAAACTCAATCGCCTCTATGATGATTTCAGCAAAAAATATGGGCTTATCAGCGCAAGAGCCAACAATTCGGCTTTCAATTCCGACAGCTCCTACTGCCTGCTTGCCTCGCTGGAGGTGCTGGACGATGAGGGCAACTTCCTCCGCAAGGCAGATATGTTCTCCAAACGAACCATCAAGCAGAAGGTAACGGTGCAGTCGGTTGACACGGCTTCCGAGGCCTATGCCCTGTCTCTTGCAGAAAAAGCCAGAATCGATATGCCGTATATGTCGGAGCTTACCGGCAAAACCGAGCAGGAGCTGTTTGAGGATTTGAAGGGTGTGATCTTCCTCAACCCCATGCACGCCAGCGAGGAGGATGGCAGACCGAAATATCTTCCCGCAGATGAATACCTCTCCGGCAATGTCCGGGAAAAGCTGGCGATTGCGAAACGCAGTGCAGAACTTTCCCCCGAAGATTACGGGGAGAATGTCCGTGCGCTTGAGGCGGTGCAGCCGGTTGACCTGACGGCAAGTGAGATTTCCGTAAGGTTGGGCGCAACATGGCTGCCTCCGGAAATTGTGGAGCAGTTTATGTTTGAGCTTTTCAACACCCCTCGCTACTGCCAGTGGAACATCCATGTTCACTACGCGCAGTACACCGGCGAATGGAATGTGGAGGGGAAATCCTATGACCGCAGCAATGTGAAGGCCTACAATACTTATGGCACCGGCAGAGTTAATGGCTATAAGATCATGGAGGAAACCCTGAACCTCCGAGATGTGAGAATCTTCGACTACATCGAGGACGGAAACAGCAGGAAAACGGCTGTGCTCAACAAGAAAGAAACCGCCATCGCACAGGGCAAGCAGGAGCTTATTAAGCAGGCCTTTGCTGATTGGATTTGGAGCGACCCGGAACGCCGGGAGCAGCTGACCAAGCTGTATAACGAGAAGCTCAACAGCATTCGCCCCCGTGAGTATGACGGCAGCCACCTGAATTTCGTGGGAATCAATCCGGAGATCACGCTGAGGCCGCATCAGGTCAATGCCATTGCCCATATCCTCTACGGCGGCAACACCCTGCTTGCGCATGTAGTTGGGGCTGGGAAGACCTTCGAGATGGTAGCGGCGGCCCAAGAGAGTAAACGGCTGGGCTTGTGTCAGAAAAGCCTGTTTGTGGTCCCCAATCATCTGACGGAGCAATGGGCGAGCGAATACCTCCAGCTCTATCCCTCCGCCAATATTCTTGTCGCCACTAAGAAGGACTTTGAGACCAAGAACCGCAAGAAGTTTTGCGGGCGCATTGCCACCGGCGACTACGATGCGGTCATCATTGGGCACAGCCAATTTGAAAAGATCCCCATGTCCCTGGAACGACAGCGTGCCATCCTGCAGCAACAGCTGGATGAAGTGCTGGACGGCATTTCTGAATTGAAGAAAAACCGTGGGGATAATTTCTCCATCAAGCAGCTGGAGCGAACCAAGAAAACGGTCAAGCAGAAGCTGGACAAGCTCAATGACCAGTCCCGCAAGGATGATGTTGTGACCTTTGAGGAGTTGGGCGTTGACCGTATCTTCATCGATGAGGCGCATTACTATAAAAACCTCGCCGCATTTACAAAAATGCGGAATGTGGGCAACATCAGCCAAACCGAGGCCATGAAGTCCAGCGACCTGTATATGAAGTGTCGGTATTTGGACGAGTTGACCGGCGGCAGAGGCGTTGTGTTTGCCACCGGCACGCCCATCTCCAATAGCATGGTGGAGATGTACACCATGCAGAAGTATCTCCAGTACGGAGCGCTGCGCAGGAATGACCTTCTCCACTTCGATGCCTGGGCCTCCACCTTCGGTGAGACGGTGACAGCCATCGAGCTCTCCCCGGAGGGCACGGGCTACCGCGCCAAAACGAGGTTTGCCAAGTTCTATAATCTACCGGAGCTTATGGCAATGTTCAAGGAGACCGCAGATATTCAGACAGCCGATATGCTCAAACTCCCTGTTCCGGAGGCCCATTACCACAGCGTTGTCTTGAAGCCATCGGAAACGCAAAAGGAAATGGTGGCCTCTCTTTCGGAACGAGCCGAGCGTGTCCGCAATAAGATGGTGGATTCCAGCGTGGATAACATGCTCCTCATCACCAATGACGGCAGAAAGCTTGCCTTGGATCAGCGGCTCATGAACGATATGCTCCCCGACAGCGAGACAAGCAAGGTGGGCGCGTGTGCGGAGAATGTTTTTGATATTTGGCAGCGCACCGCCGATCGGAAATCGACACAGATGGTATTCTGCGACCTGTCTACGCCCCACGGCGACGGCAAGTTCAATGTGTACGATGATCTCCGAAACAAGCTGATTGCCAAGGGCGTTCCGGCAGAGGAAATCGCCTATATCCATACGGCAAACTCCGAGGCGCAAAAGAAAGAGCTGTTTGGCAAGGTGCGCTCCGGTCAGGTGCGTGTGCTCATCGGTTCCACGCAGAAAATGGGAGCCGGCACCAATGTGCAGACGAAGCTTGCGGCACTTCATCATTTGGATTGTCCGTGGCGACCGTCTGACCTGCAGCAGCGGGAAGGACGAATCATCCGCCAGGGCAACGAAAACAAGGAGGTCGATATTTACACCTATGTCACGGAGAACACCTTCGACAGCTACCTGTATCAGTTGGTGGAATCCAAGCAGAAGTTCATTGGGCAGATCATGACCAGCAAATCCCCGGTGCGCTCTGCGGAGGACATTGACGAAACCGCCCTGAGCTATGCGGAAATCAAGGCGCTGTGCGCCGGCAATCCCCACATCAAGGAGAAGATGGATTTAGATATTGATGTGTCTCGCCTGAAGCTGCTCAAGGCCAACCATCTGAGCCAGCGCTATGCTCTGGAGGATCAAATTCTGAAGGAGTTTCCGCAGAAAATCAAATCGTTGGAGCAGCGCATTGAGGGCTATCAGACAGATATTGACCAGCGCAAAAGAAATACCGAGCCCAACGAGGACGGCTTCTCCCCGATGTTTATGCCGGGCGGCACGGTAAGAGAAAAGAAGGCCGCCGGCGATGCCATCCTCGGCCTTTGCAAGTCCATGACAAGCCCAGAGCCGATTTCCATCGGTCAGTACCGTGGCTTTGACATGGAGCTGTCCTTCGATACCTTCAGCCGAGAATATAAGATCACGCTGATTCATCAGCTGCGGCATACGGTCACGCTGGGAACGGACATCTTCGGCAACATTCAGCGACTGGATAACACCCTCGGCGCTTTTGAGGAACGAATGGCGGCGTGTGCCGAGCAGCTGGAGAATACACGGGTTCAGCTTGAAAACGCAAAGGCCGAGGTACAGAAGCCATTCCCCCAGGAGGAAGAACTGAAAACCAAATCGGCACGGCTAAATGAACTGAATGCGATGCTCAATCTCGACAAAAGAGAGAACGAGATCGTGGCCGGTGAGCGTGGCGAGGAGGAGCCGCAAAAATCATCCGCAGACAGAGAACGCTAAAAAGAAAATCACAGCGGCAATGTGGAATACCTGCATTGCCGCTGTGATACGCAAGCCGGGAAATGTACCGAGTATGCGATAGAATGAGGCTGACAAATCTTGCTAATGTTTGTCAAGGACTTTTTTCTGGAAGTTGCACAGAAAAAAGGGCGCACTAAACGAACCCACCAGATTGCGGGCTCTGAAAAAATGATGTAGAATCAAATCGGTTTACTTGTAGAGCTCCATTGCTCTGGCGTAGTAGATCCGGAGAAACTTGTTCACGCCAGCCATCTTGGCTACATTGAAAGGCTTCCCTTCCTGCTCTTTTTTGAGCATAAAGAGGTACACGGGGTCGTCTTGAGGTTTTGTCAGTTTAAGGGCCTGCATTACCTCGTAACAAGCTTTCCGGAGGGCAGAGCTGCCACGTTTTGAAATGTGGCGGTTTCTGCTCTCGAATTGTCCGGATTGATATGGAGGGGCATCGTTGCCGGCATAGGAGTTCAATGCCTTACCGCTGTGAAAGCGATGGACATCACCGATCTCGGCGAGGATAATCGGTCCGAGGCGGTCACCAACGCCGTGCATTGCTCGGAGTATCTTGTATTCCGGAATTGTCTCGGCGATGTTTCTCATCTGAGAAATGATTTCGTCGGCAGCATTTTGTGTTGCGGAAAGCAGGTCAACACATTGATTTTGTGAGAGCCAAATGTAAGGGTCTTCGCCGCGGGTGGTAATGCTGTCAACAGCGAGTTCGTAGATACTAAGTCCCTTGCTGGATGCACTGCGTTCTGAAGCCTTTTTCGCCAAGACGTCATAGGATGCCAGGAAGCGCGCCTTTCCAATTCTTTGAATCTCATCAAAGGACTTGAATCGTTTGATAAAGAGCAGCAACGCACATTTTTCGGGGTTTCTGCTGTTCAGTGGCAGTATTCTTGTGATCCCAGGCATCGTCTGATCCAGCAGAGCTATGAGCTGAACTTTCAGTTTCGCAACATAAGAGATTCGTTGGTTGTATTGGCGGGAAAGAAATTTCAAGTCCTCATACTTTTGCTCCATTGAGCTATACGGTACGAGTTTATAGGATTTTTCAAGTGCATAGGCCGCTATCCGAAGTGCGTCCTTCTTGTCCGTCTTCGCCTTATGAATCTCGACATCCCCGTATTTTTTCATCTGATATGGATTGACAATGCAAACGGGAAATCCCTCGTCTTGAAGCTTCTTGAGCACCGGATAATGGTAGTGGCCAGTGTACTCCATGAGGATGGTCGTGGGTTCTCCAAGTCCCTTCAGATAGGACACGAAAGCTTCCATCTCCAGCTGCGTATGAGCCATTGTGAATGGACTTGCCAGAACTGTACCGTCTGAATCAATCACCGCAACGGTGCTTTTGGCTTTGGATATGTCGATTCCAACTGCAATCAT